>JAFZXV010000021.1 GCA_017616595.1 Bacteroidales bacterium | reverse complement strand
TTGCGTTCCGGACGCAACTCGGTCGGCACCTGGAAGTTTGCACCGCCGATACGGCGTGACTTGACCTCAATCTGAGGAGTCACGTTCTCTAATGCGGACTTCCAAATATCGAGAGGAGCCTTGTCAGAATCTTTCATCTTCTCGCCTACCATGTCGATAGCATCATAAAAGATCGAATACGCGATACTCTTCTTCCCCTGCAACATCAGGTTGTTCACGAACCTGGTAACCATGGTGTCGTGGAACTTGGGATCAGGAAGTAGAATCCTCTTCTTAGGCTTTGACTTTCTCATTGTTGTGAATAATTAAAGATTAATACACCCCGGGGCTACTTCTTGGGCCTCTTGGCACCATAGAGGGAACGGGACTGGGTCCTGCCTTCTACGCCAGCGGTATCCAATGCGCCACGAAGGATGTGGTAACGTACACCCGGAAGGTCTTTTACACGACCGCCGCGAACCAGCACGATGCTGTGCTCCTGGAGATTGTGGCCTTCGCCGGGGATGTAGGCATTGACCTCTTTAGTGTTGGTGAGACGTACACGGGCAACCTTACGCATTGCTGAGTTAGGTTTCTTATGGGTTGTTGTGTAAACCCTGAGGCATACGCCACGCTTCTGAGGACAAGCATCCAACGCGCGAGACTTGCTCTTTACTTCTACAGACTCGCGTCCTTTGCGGACCAATTGTTGAATTGTGGGCATAAGTGTTTGTTAATAAATAATATATACGGTCCCTTGACTGGGAAATTCCAGAAAAGGGACCGCAAAGATACAAAAAATATCTTAATTGGCAAGCGCTGCAAACTCAATATCGCGCGCGGCGCGCTCCGCGAGGGCCGGGCTGGCGGCTTTTGCAGCCTCCAGGAGCTCCTTGGCCTCGGCGGTCTGGCCCTTGCGGGCGGCGATGATGGCGCGCACATACTTGGACTTGGGGCAGTCGCAGGTGAGGGCGGCGCCGGCGGCGTCCAGGTCTCCGGCCAGGATATTGGCCACGGCGGCGTTGATGCCGGTGAGGCCCTCGGCGTCTTTCTTGGCGAGTTCATAATCGCCGCGGATGATGTCCATCGCTATGCGGTTATGCTTTGAGGCGTCGTTTCCGGCCTTCCAGAAGCAGAGGTCGGCGGCCTGCCAGTCCTCGTTGCGCATTGCGACCACGCCGGTGGCGTTGAGGGCGTCGGCATCGGGCTCCTTGATCTTGCTCAGGTAAGCTCCGCCGAGGTTGGTGCGGCCGGCGTCGAGATACAGCATCGCCAGGTTGTAGCGGGCCACGTCGGAGTTGAACTTGCTGATGGCCAGCTTGTAAAGGGTCTCCTTGCTTTCCATTGTCTCTGCGATGGATGCGAGGTGCAGGATGGAGGGCTCGTCAAAGCGGTCCAGGCCTTTCTCCTCGGCCAGGGCCACCAGCTCGGCGTCGTTGTAATTGCGCCATTCGGTGCTGGTTACGAGGCGTGCGCGGCGCAGCTCGGGGAACACCCTCTTGTTGATTTCCTGATAGATCTGGGAGAGGTTCTTGATCTCGCTCTCGCGCACCGCAGGGTCGCTGTACATGGAAAGCACGCGGAGGATGAGGTCTTTGTCCTGGATGTTGGATTTCTCCACCGCCTCGCGGAAGCCGTCCCAGTCCTGGCCGGCGCTCTGAACCTCTACGCCGGTGAGCTCGAGGCCGCTGGAGACCTTGTCCCAGGCCTGCTCGGCGGTGCCGGCGCGCTTGTCGGACAGCTTGTCGTTATATTCCTTGCCGCCCTCGGGCGAGGTGTAGGCAACTATCTTGGTGTCTTTGATGGTGGTGCGGTCGTCTGTCTGCAGGTACTCGAGGGAGTTCTTGTAGTTGACCATGGAGTTGGTCTCGAACTGGTCTTTGTTGACCTTGTCCGAGCCTACCTCGTAGAGGATGCGGCCTTCGGTGGTACGGTAGAGGATGGGCTCGTAGCCGTCGGGCTTGACGGTATATTCGCCGTCGAGCTTTGCAAGCTGATATGTGGCGATGCAGCCGTCTGCAACCTTGACGGCGGGCACCTCGTAGGTCTTGCCGTCGTAATGTATGGTGGGACGGAGCTCGAGGTGTGCCTTCTCGCAGCCGGGCACGTATTTGAAGCTCAGGCGCTCTGTAACGGTCTCCCCTTTGGAAGACACGGGCTTGTAGTTGTCTTTGACCTTGTCGCCCTGATACTGAAGCAGACGTCCGGTCTGCTCGCCTCCCTCGTAAACCAGCACGGGAACGACGTCCATGGTGGCCTTGGGATGGAAGTATCCCTTGGGGCAGGTAACGGTTACGGCGGCGTCTATCTTGCCGGCCTTGATTTCCAGGACTCCGGGGGTGCAGCTTACGGTCACATCCTTTGCCATCTGCATCTGTTCGAGCCTGGATTTGGCGCAGGAAGTCGCCACAAGAAGTAATGCCGCGAGCGCGGCCAGGCTTGCTGTTCTTTTCATATTTAAATATAAATGTTGCATCACAGAAATGCAAAGATAAGTTTTTTTCATAACTTTGCACAGTTATGGACTCACAAGAGCTTCAAATACTCAAGAACCGCTACGACATCATCGGTGCAGACCCGGCGCTCACCCGGGCGCTGGACACCGCCGTTGCCATCGCCCCCACAGACCTCACTGTACTCATAGAGGGAGAGAGCGGCACCGGCAAGGAAAACATACCCAAGATAATCCATCAGTACAGCCGCCGCAAGAACGGCAAATTCCTGGCAGTCAACTGCGGAGCCATCCCCGAGGGCACCATCAACGCAGAGCTCTTCGGGCACGAGAGGGGCGCCTTCACCGGCGCCGTGGGCGAGCGCAAGGGCTACTTCGAAGAGGCAAACGGCGGCACGCTGTTCCTGGACGAGATAGGCGAGCTCCCAAAAGAGACGCAGGCAATGCTGCTGCGTGTGCTGCAGAACGGCGAGTTCATGAAGGTGGGCTCCTCCAAGGTGGAGAAGACCGACGTGCGCGTAATCTGCGCCACCAACGTCAACCTGTCGTACGCCGTTGCCACCGGCAAGTTCCGGCAAGACCTGTACTACCGCATCAACTCCATCCAGATAAAGATGCCGCCGCTGCGCGAGCGCAAGAGCGACATTTACCTGCTGTTCCGCAAGTTCTCGTCGGACTTTGCCCAGAAGTACGGCAGCTGCCGCGTGTCGCTGGACCTGGAGGCCATATCGCTGCTGTCTTCTTACCGCTGGCCGGGCAACATCCGTCAGCTCAAAAACGTGGCGGAAACGGTTACCGCCATCGAGAGCCGTCCCGCCCGCGCAGGGGCAGACAAGGTGGAGCTCGGCGCCGCCGTCATCCGCCGCTACCTGCCGGACGAGCAAGACACCCTGCTGCCCGCGCAGGCCTCGCCTGAGGGCCCCCGCAGCCCCTTTGCAGACCAGGACAAGCAGATGATTATCAAGGCGATACTGGACCTCAAGCAGGAGGTGGACGAGTTGCGCGCCCAGGTAAATTCCGGTGCCGCGCCCGCATCGCCCCAGCACGTCATCCCCCCTCATATAGACGAGCCCGAGGAGCAGTCTTTCGAAGAGGAGCCCGCCGCCGCGGAGGCCCCTCAGCACGAGCTCAGCATCAAGGAAATGAGGGAAGAGGCCATCCAGCGCGCCCTGGCCCGCCACGACGGCAAGGTAGACCTCGCCGCCAAGGAGCTCGGCATATCGGAACGCACAATCTACCGCAAACTCGCAGAAAAGAAGAAGAAAGGATGAAAAAGCTTATCCCGCTCCTCCTTGCCCTGGCGCTTACCTCCGGCTGCAAGATTACCTATTCGTTCTCCGGCACGTCCATCCAGTCGGACGTCAACACCATAACCATCAACTTCATAGAGTACCGTGCGCCCAGGGTCAACCCGTCCCTCAGCAACGACCTCACCGAGGCCATCCGCACCCAGTTCCGCAGGATGACGCGCCTGGAGCAGGTAGAGATGGACGGAGACATGGAGATCTCCGGGCAGATTACCGGGTACGACGTGAGCACCGCGGCGGTTACGGCCAATGAAGTCGCGGCCCGCAACAAGCTTACGGTAACGGTAAAGATTCAGTTCTCAGACAAGAAGCACCCCGAGGAAGACTTCGACAAGGCCTTCTCCGCCTACTCGGAGTACGACTCAACAAACACGCTGGACGCAGTGGAAAGCACTCTGTGCCAGGAGATTATAGACAAATTGGTGGAAGATATCTTCAATGCTTCCGTAGCGCAATGGTAGGCAAGGTAATAGACATACACCGCCTCAACCTGGAGGAGCTTATGGGGGTCGTGAGCATCTACCCCTGGTACGCCGGTGCCAGAATGGAGCTCTGCTCGCGCATGGCCGGCGCCGGTTCGCTCAGCAGCAGCCAGCTGTCGCAGGCCGCCTTGTACGTGAGCTCCCGCCGCCTCCTCTCCGAGCTCGCCCGCCGCGGCGGCAACTATGCCGATGCAGACGTTGCCAACCTCCTCAAAGGTGCTGCCGCCGAGCCCGCCGCCCCTGCGGAGCAGCCGCGGGAAGAGACGCCGCAGGAGTTCGCACGCCGCATCTTCGTGGTTGGCGGAGACTATTTTTCATCCTCCCAGTACCGCGCCGTCAAGCAGGAAGACGACAATATCTTCTCTTCCTTCGCCAACTCCGGGCGCGAGGTGGTGCCGGAGAGCCAGGCGGCGGCAGAAAGCTTTGACTTCTGCACGGAAACGTTAGCCCAAATATATGCAGAACAGGGATATAACGAGGAGGCAAAGCAAATTTATTCCAAACTAAGTTTGCTATATCCGGAAAAAAGTGTTTACTTTGCAGCCCTTATCGAAAAATTAGACAAAAATTGATATGAACACCTTATTCACAATCTTAGTCGTGCTCATCGTTATCGCAGCAGTCCTGCTCATCGCAGTGGTTCTGCTCCAGAACGGCAAGGGCCAGGGAATGGCCAGCAACTTTGTGGCCGGCAACCAGACTTTCGGTGTCCGCCAGACCGCAGACATCCTTGAGAAAGTTACCTGGGGCCTCGTGGGATTCATCATCGCAGTCTCCATCATCGCTTCCTTCACCACCGGTACCTCCGGCGCAGGAATCGACGTGACAGACCGCCTGGAGAACCTCGCCACCGACGAGCAGCCCGCCTTCCCCACCGCTCCCATCGAGCAGGAAGCCCCCAGCACCGAGGTTCCCGCCGAGTAATCCTCCCGGAACCCAGCACGTTTAACGGCCGAGCGCAACGCCCGGCCGTTTTTGTTTGTACCGTCCTCCGTCATTCCCGGCCCCGACCGGGAATCCCTTTCCTCCGCGACAGGACGCTGGCACCCCTCACAATCCCGTCGCTGGGCGAAATAAAGAGAAATTGACCAAATACCCGTTGCGACGGGACTGTAGACATATCCACAATCCCGTCGCGAGAAGAGATTAGCGTCAGAAGCTATTCGCCAAAGATCTCTGCGAGCTTGGCGCCGAGGGCGGCGCCGCGGAGGTCGCGGGCAACGATGATTCCCTCGGGATTTACCAGCAGGCTGGAAGGGATGGACTGTATCTGATATGTCTTGGCCGCGAGGCTGCTCCAGTACTGAAGGTCGGACAGATGATGCCAGGTCAGCCCAAGGGCGTCGATGGCCTTTACCCAGTCTTCTTTATTCTTGTCGAAGGAGAGACCAACTACATCGAATCCCTTGGCGTGGTACTTCTTGTAGGCGGCAACCACGTTGGGCATCTCATGGCGGCAGGGGCCGCACCAGGAGGCCCAGAAATCTATCAGCACCCAGTTGCCGTTGCCCACGTACTCACTGAGATTGTGCATGTTACCGTCGGTGTCGGGCTCGGCCAGGTCTATGAATTTGGAGCCGACCACTTTGCCGTCCTTCTCTTTTTCTGCCGCCTGATCATCCAGCATCAGGCGCAGGTATTTCTGGGTGAAGGGGTGGTTGGTATAGGCAAAAGACGGGTCGAACTGGCCTTTCAGCTCTTCCTCCTCCAGATAAGTGAAGATAGTGGGCATAAAGGGCACGGGCAGAAGGTTGTCCCTGTTGTCCGCCATAAGGTTCTTGTACGATGCGAAGTACTCGTTTATGTGAGACTGAACCTCCACGCTCTTGACCAGCCGCTCCACGGGGTCGAGGGTTTCGAACTCCTCCATCATAGCGTTAATCTCTTCTGCCCGATTGTAAAAATCGAGGTCTGTGGCCATCACGCTCTCATTGAGTTCGGAGGCCTTGATGCCGTGTGTGCTGAGGTTGAGCTCTATGGGCGTGCCGTCATTGAAGACCATGGTAATCCAGTCGTCGCCTTCTTTCTGGACGGCCAGGATTGCGTTCTTGTCCGCTTTGCCTGTGAGGCACACCCCGTCGCCCTCTCCGGAATCCAGGATGATTCCTGAGAGCATATCCATTACGTTTACCAACGAGCCGTCGTTGCCGGTAACGTTTATCTTGAAAGAAGTCTTTCCGCCGGTGCATGCTGCGAGCACGAGAACTGCGGCCGCAGCGAGTATTGTTCTGAATTTCATTATGATGATGTTTTGGGTGTGTACAAATATAGGAAATATTATTATTTATTGGCAGAAATTCACCATCTTTGCGGCCGGTATGAAAAGACTATCCATTATCCTTCTCGGCATACTTGCGGCAGCATCCGCATTCGCCCAGCAGACGCATATCGACAGCATCTGGGTCGACACCCGCGCCACCTTCCACCAACAGACCACAGACGGAGTATACAGCTCCAACTTCCAGGGCGATTACTTCAACATCCATATGTCCGGCCAGCTGTCGGACAATCTGACTTTCCGCATTCGCCAGCGCATGAACAAGGGTATCATACAAGACAATCCCTTCAATGCAACGGATTTTCTCTGGCTCAAGTGGCAGGCCACAAACAAGTGGTCGTTCACCTTCGGCAAGCATCCCATCATGGTAGGCGGCTACGAGGTGGACTCCGCGCCAATCGACGTTTACTACTACGGAGCCTTCACCAACCGGTTCTACCAGTACTACGCCTTTGGAGTGAGCGCAACCTTCGAGCCGGTGGCCGGGCAGGCGGTTTCCGTCCAGTTCTGCCCGTCTCCCATATCGCTCGGCACGCAGGATTCCTATTCGTACAACCTCTACTGGAACGGCCAGATATTCTCCCACTGGAAGACCATCTGGAGCTATAACCTGGTAGAAGACGAGCTGCACCGCAAGATGAACTGGGTGGTGCTCGGCAACAAATTCCCCATGGGACCGCTGGTGGTGGACTTCGACTTCGTAGACCGTTTTGCCTTTACCCAGACCAACCCACTGTCCGACTGGAGCCTCATCCTCAAGGCCATCCTCACGCTCGGCAACTGGAACATCTGCACCAAAGTAGGATATGAGCGCAACGACGCCTCCAACATCGACCCCCATTGGAACCACGAATGGGATACCCTCGTGCCCGCAAGCCACATAGGTTCATACGACCTGGTCCTTCCCGCCGGCAACGATTACCTGTACTACGGCGCCGGACTGGAATACTTCCCCTTGGGCAACGACAGACTCCGTCTCCACTTCGCCTACTTTGCCGACAATCACGACCGCATCAACAACTTCGACCTCGGCGTAACCTGGCGCTTCAGGATTTACAGCTGGAAATAAAATGCCATGCCGCCGGGCCGCCACAGAATGGGCGGGCTGGCAGCAAAAAAGGCCAAAAATGCTGCCGGGGCACCCATTTTGGGGCGGCCCGGCAGCATGGCATATCGGGAACGGCTATTGCCGTATGACGATCCCGTCGGGGCCGGCGTCAACCTTGATGCCGGAACCCTTGTGGATGCGGCCTTCGAGGATCTCGCGGGCGAGGCGGTTGACCAGCTCGCGCTGGATAAGCCTCTTGACGGGGCGGGCGCCGAAGTCGGGGTCGTAACCGTTCTCCACGGCGTAGTCTTCGAACGCGGGGGTGTACTCCAGCTGCACGGAGTCGTCTTCCAACTTCTTCTGCAGCAGCGACATCTGTATGCGCACGATCTGCCGGATATCGTCGCGCGTGAGTGCGTCGAACTTAACAATCTCGTCGATCCTGTTGATGAACTCGGGGCGCATACGCAGCCTCAGTTCCTCCTCCTTGAGGTTGGAGGTCATTATGAGGATGGTGTTCTTGAAGTCCACCGTGCGGCCTTTGTTATCTGTCAGACGGCCGTCGTCCAGCACCTGCAGGAGCATGTTGAACACGTCGCTGTGCGCCTTCTCTATCTCGTCCAGCAGCACCACGGAGTACGGCTTGCGGCGCACGGCCTCGGTAAGCTGGCCGCCCTCGTCGTAACCGACGTATCCCGGAGGCGCGCCCACAAGACGGGAGACGGTGTGCGCCTCCTGGTATTCGCTCATATCGATTCGGGTCATCATGGACTCATCGTTGAAGAGGAACTCCGCCAGCGCCTTGGCGAGCTCAGTCTTGCCCACGCCGGTCTGACCCAGGAAGTGGAACGACCCGATGGGACGATGCTCGTTGCTGAGCCCTGCGCGCGAACGGCGGACGGCGTCGGACACGGCCTCGATGGCCTTGTCCTGCCCCACCACGCGCTTGTGCAGCTGCTCCTCCATGCGCAGGAGCTTCTCCTTCTCGCTCTCCAGCAGACGCCCCACGGGGATGCCGGTCCAGCGGGCCACGATTTCCGCTATGTCGGTTGGCGTAACAGACTCTGTTATAATGGGATCCTTGATGGCGGCCTGCTTTTCCGCGAGCTCCTTGAGGCGCTGCTGCGCGCCGGCCAGCTTGCCGTAGCGGATTTCCGCCACCTTGCCGTAATCGCCCGTGCGCTCGGCATTTGCGGCCTCGCGCTTGAGGTCTTCTATCTGCTGGCGGAGGTTGTTGAGCTCCGTCACGATACCCTTTTCCTCGTTCCAGCGCTTCTCCAGCTCGGCCTTGCGCGCCTTGGCGTCGGCAAGCTCGGTGTCCAGCTTCTCGCTCTTGAGCGACGTGCCCTCGCGCTTGATGGCCTCCTTCTCGATCTCCAGCTGGCGGATGCGGGCGTTGAGGTCGTCGATGGGTTCCGGCACGGAGTTCATCTCCAGGCGCAGCTTGCTGGCGGCCTCGTCCACAAGGTCGATGGCCTTGTCTGGCAGGAACCTGTTGCTGATGTACCTGTGGCTGAGGTTGACTGCGGCGATGAGGGCGTCGTCCTCGATGCTCACCTTGTGATGGTTCTCGTAGCGCTCCTTTAGGCCACGGAGAATGGCGATGCTCTCTGCAGGCGATGGCTCGTCCACCATAACCTTCTGGAAACGGCGCTCGAGAGCCTTGTCCTGCTCGAAGTACTTCTGGTACTCCTCCATCGTGGTGCTGCCGATGGTGCGGAGCTCGCCGCGGGCCCGCGCCGGCTTGAGGATGTTGGAGGCGTCCATCGCCCCGCTCGTACGGCCTGCGCCTACGAGGGTATGGATCTCGTCGATGAAGAGGATTATCTCTCCGGCGGAATCCACCACTTCCTTGACCACGCCCTTGAGCCTCTCCTCAAACTCGCCCTGATACTTTGCACCTGCGATAAGTGCACCCATATCAAGCGAATACACCTTGCGGCTCTTGAGGTTTTCGGGCACTTCGCCATTGACTATCTTGGTGGCGATGCCCTCGGAGATGGCGGTCTTGCCAACACCGGGCTCGCCCACCAGAATAGGATTGTTCTTGGTCCTGCGGGAAAGTATCTGCAGGACCCGGCGTATCTCGTCGTCCCGGCCTATCACCGGGTCGAGCTTTCCTGAAGCGGCCGCCGCATTGAGGTCGACCGCGTATTTGCTTAAGAATTCGTACTTGTTTTCCATAATCTGTTAACCGGAACCCACTTGAGGGCCCCTTTTTGATCATCGGTCAAGTTCCATTCCAGTGACAAAATGTCAGAAGCGGGGCTGGGGCAGGGCCGATGGCGTTGAATTGAGTCCACCGGGCCAACTTTTGCCGGGTTTCTTGTGCCGGTGGCTTTGAATTGAGTCCACCGGTATAGCTTTCAGCGTGTTTCTTGTGCCGGTGGATTTGAATTGAGTCCACCGGACAAACTTTCCCTATACTTTTTGGGCCGGTGGCACCGTTTCAGCGCCACCGGCCCAAGGGGCGGATTGTTTGGATTTGATGCCGTTGACGCTTATCGGTAACGGGTAACTATGCGTTTTTCATTTTAGGGTAGTATATTTGCCTCCGCTATGAAAACATTATATAAGTACTGGCTTGTGTCTACCAACCATCTGGAAGACGGAGTATGGTTCCGGGAGGAATCGGATTTTATCACGGGAATGAATTACGTGGCCGTCCTTGCGGCCGTAACAGGGATAGATGTCTTTGCATTTATCCTGATGTCAAACCACGTTCATTTCGTTCTTGGCTGCTCGAGAGACGAGGCCGAATGGTTCGTCAATGAGTTCAAAAGACGCTATTCTCAGTATCTCCGCCACAAGTACGGCGCTGTTAAGTACTTGAAGAAGAATGGGGTGCATATTGAAGAGCTTCCATCCGACGGAGAAAGCCTTGAAAGGGCGATCGCATATGTCGTCATGAATTGCGTGGCGGCTGGTATCTGTTCACATCCGAGTCAATATGACTGGGGCAGCGGGAAATACCTCTTTGCTACGTCGTCACCCAAGGGGAAGCCGTTAGAGGAATACTCCCTCCACCGCAAAAGGGTTCTCCTTAAAACCAAAGAGTCTGTCCCCGGGAACTGGTTATTCTCTGAATCCGGCTACATCCTACCACAATCGTATGTAAAGGTGGAATTCGTGGAGCATTCCATTTTCCGCAATCCACAGCGCTTTAACTACTTCCTCAACACATCCTCAAAAGCCCGCCGCAAAATGGAAACGGACTTCAGCAACCTGCCCTCATTCCGGGACCAGGTCATCATCGCCGCGATCCCCGATATCTGCAGGTCTCTGTTCGATGCCGATTCTTTCAAATCGCTTTCCGAAAACAATCAGACCGAAGTGCTCCGTCAAATCCGCTACCGCTTTTCATCCAACGCCGACCAGCTCGCGCGCGTAACCGGCCTCAGCTACGCCGAGACCGTGCGCTTGTTGGATCGGTACGATTAGCTTGTGCCGATGGCGTTGCTTTGGGGCCGGTGGCATTGATGCGGGGCCACCGGTTAAGCTTTCGACGTGTTTCTTGGGCCGGTGGCTTTGGTTTGGGGCCACCGGGCCAACTTTTGCCGGATTTCTTGGGCCGGTGGCTTCGGTTTGGGGCTACCGGTCAAACACACAGCGTGTTTCTTAGGCCGATGGATTTGAATTGAGTCCACCGGGCCAACTTCCCCTATACTTTTTGAGCCGGTGGCAACGTTTCAGCGCCACCGGCCACCACAAAGAACCGGGCCCGTCACACCTTTTTGATTTCGTTGCAGAATAACGTATATTTGTAAGTTCACATCCAAAGTTTATGAAGGTTTATAAAGTTCTCTTTGCGCTGGCCGCAGCGGCGGTGGCGCTCTCTTTCAGGGCAGATGCCTGCACCAATGTGATCGTTTCTCCCGGCGCAAGCGTAGACGGCTCCGCAATGGTTTCTTACGCCGCCGACTCCCACTGGCTCTTTGGCGAATTGTACTTCCGCCCCGGCGCCAAATGGCCCGCCGGCTCCTGGCTGGACATCACAGAATGGGACAGCGCCAAGCCCCTCGGCCGCATCCCCCAGGCCGAGCGCACATGGCAGACCGTGGGCAACATGAACGTCCATCAGCTCATCATAGGGGAAACCACCTGGGGCGGCCGCGAGGAGCAGGTCGACACCAACGGCATAATGGACTATGGCTCATTGATTTACGTTGCCCTTCAACGCGCCTCCACTGCGCGCGAGGCCATTCAGGTCATAGTAGACCTGGCCAACGCGTACGGCTACCCGTCCGAGGGCGAGTCCTTCAGCATCGCCGACCCTGATGAAGCATGGGTGATGGACCTCGTGGGCAAAGGCTCCGACAACAAGGGCATCGTATGGGTGGCCCGCCGCATCCCCGACGGCTACATCTGCGCACACGCCAACCAGTGCCGCATCACCCGCTTCCCCTGGAACGACCCGGAGAACTGCCTCTACGCGCCCGACGTTGCCGAGTTCGCCCGCAGCAAGGGCTGGTACAGCGGGTCCGACGAGGACTTCAGCTTCCGCGACGCCTACAATCCCCTCGACTTCGGTGCCGCCCGCGGATGCGACGCCCGTGCCTGGGCCGCCTTCAACATCCTCTGCGACGGCAAGTTTACATATATGGATGGCGATGCCGAGGTCACCCGTCCTGCGTCCGACTGGCTCGACTACGCAATGGGGTACGACCTCGCCGGCGAGATGCCCCTCTTCGTCAAGCCGTCCCGCAAACTCAGCGTCAAGGATATCGCCGACGTGATGCGCGACCACTTTGAGGGCACGCCCATGGACATGCGGGTCGATATAGGCGCCGGCGGCAACGCATGCCCCTACAGGTGGCGTCCGATGAACTTCAAGGTGGACGGGAAGACCTACGTGAACGAGCGCGCCATCGCCACCCAGCAGACGGGCTTCTGGTTTGTGGGCCAGGCCCGCGGCTGGCTTCCCGACGAGATTGGGTCCCTCCTCTGGTTTGGCTGCGACGACGCCGCAACATCCTACCTCACACCCATTTACGTCAACACGAAGAAGGTCCCCGAGTGCCTGCGCGAGGGCAACGGAGACCTGCTGCACTATAGCCCAACCGCCCAGTTCTGGATCAACAACCGCGTAACCAACGCCTGCTACAGGATGTACAACGCCATGGAGCCGGTTGTGCGCGCAGAGGTCAACGCGTATGAAAACCGCATGATGACCGAGGTGTCCCAGTTCGACCAGCAGATGCTCAAGGTCTATGGCAAGGGCAGCAAGGGCGCCGTGCGCAAGGTGCTCAAGAAGCTCACCAAATTCAGCGTAGACAACGCCCAGGAGCAGTTTGCCAAGTGGGTCGAGCTGGAAGAAACCCTGACCGTCAAGTTCATAGACGGCAACGTCAAGGCGCAGGACGCCGACGGCAACTTCCTCCACACCCAATACTCGGAAGGCATCCCCGCCGGCCTCACCCAGCCCGGCTACACCGAGCGCTGGAAAGCCGCCGTCGCCCGCGACAACGGAGCGGTGCTGGAAGTGCGGTAGACTTTTCCCAATCCCGTTTTTTGGGCCGGTGGCGCTGAAACGACGCCACCGACTCAAAAAGTATATGGAAAGTTTGACCGGTGGATTCAAATCTAAGCCACCGGCCCGGCGTCATCCAGATTCATTCACCACCCACCCAAAAGGCCGGTGCCGCCACCAGAAGATATTTTCCGGATTTTTTGCTAACTTTGTGGCTCATATGAAAAAGATTATAATAATGGTGGCGTTGTGCCTGCTTCCGGCGGTGGCTTCTGCGCAGCAGCAGCCTAAGAGCGAGGAGGAGCGGCAGAAGGAGTTCTACGAGGCTATCGAGAAGCAGATAGAGCGCCTCACCACAATGCTGAGCCTTGAAGACTGGCAGGTCTTCTATGTAGACAGCATCCTCACGCACGACTACAAGGCCATGCAGGAGGAGGTTATGGATCTCTCTAAGGCAAAGGTCTCAAATTCAGACATTTACTACGACGTCCAAGACAGGTGGATGGAGCAGATATACCAGTCTTTCCAGAAAATCCTGAGCGAAGACCAGTGGGCCAAATACCAGAAATCCGGCGCGGCGCGGGATAAGAAAGCCCGCGACAAGCGTGCCGCCAAAAAGAACAAGCAATGAAAAGAGAAGACATAGAGCGCATTGCCGCGTCGCTTGACGGGATAAAGTGCAAAACCGCCAAGGATGTTGAGGAGCTACGCGTGCGCCTGCTCGGCAAGAAAGGAGAGATAACCGCCCTCTTTGATGAGTTCCGTACCATAGACAAGGCCCAGAAGGCAGAATTCGGCAAAGTGCTCAACGAGCTCAAGCAGAAGGCCCAGGCCCGCATAGAGGAGCTCAAAAGCACCGTGGGCGAAGAAGGCTCCGACGGCGCCCCCAGGCAAGACCTCTCCATGCCCGGAGACCCGTTCCCCCTCGGGTCCCGCCATCCGGTGAGCATCGTACGCCAGCAGATCGTAGACATCTTCCGCAAATTCGGTTACGACGTGGCTGAAGGCCCCGAGATCGAAGACGATTACCACGTGTTCGAGGCCCTCAACTTCCCCGCAAACCACCCCGCAAGGGACATGCAGGATACGTTCTTCGTGTCTTCCGGCCACCTCAACCCGCTGCTTCTCCGCACCCACACGTCCAGCGTACAGGTGCGCACCATGGAGAAGATGCCCGTGCCCATCAGGGTCATCTGCCCGGGCCGCGTGTTCCGCAACGAGGCAATCAGCGCCCGCGCCCACTGCATCTTCCATCAGGTAGAAGGCCTTTACATCGACGAGAACGTAACCTTTGCCGACCTCAAGCAGGCCATCCTCCTCTTTGCGCGAGAGATGTTCGGGCCCGACACCCAGATCCGCATGCGCCCCAGCTACTTCCCCTTCACCGAGCCGAGCGCAGAGGTTGACGTAAGCTGCAACATCTGCAAGGGCAAGGGATGCAACATCTGCAAGGGCACCGGATGGCTGGAGATTCTCGGCTGCGGCATGGTGGACCCTAACGTGCTGGAGGCCAGCGGAATAGACTCCAAGAAGTATAGCGGCTTCGCCTTTGGCATGGGCCTCGAGCGCATCGCCATGCTCAAGTGGAGGGTCAACGACCTGCGCCATTACTTCGAGAACGACATGCGCTTCCTGCACGAGTTCGAGGCGGCGCCCGAAGTTTAAGACAAACAGCTTCAGAATGAAGATAGTAGTAGAAGCCGGCGCCACAAAAAGCGACTGGCGTATCCTGGATGGAGGCTCGGAGCGGCGTATGCTGCTGCCGGGCGTCAACGTATCCACCATCAGCCAGGAAGAGAACTTCCGCACGCTCGCAAGCGGGCTGATGCAGGCCGGCGCCACGCGCCTGCAGGGCTTCTACCTCTACACCGCCGGCATAGTGACGCCGGAAATCTCTCAAGCCATAACGGCGCACGTGCGCAGCCTCCTGCCGATAGACGAGGTGGAGGTGCACGACGACCTTGTTGCCGCCGCACGCTCGGTGCTGGGGCTCAAGCCAGGCATCGTGGCCATCCTCGGCACTGGCTCCAACGCCTGCAACTGGGACGGCGAGCGCGTGGGCTTCAAGGCCCGTTCCGGCGGGTACATCCTGGGCGACGAGGGTGGCGGCGCAGCCCTGGGCAAGCGCTTCCTGGCAGACCTCATAAAGGGCCTTGTGCCCGATGCGCTGGCTGCCGACTTCGGCAAGAGCTTCGACGCCTCATACGAGGGCATCGTCAAGGGCGTCTACCGCAGCGCGGCGCCGGCGGCCTACCTCGGCAGCTTTGCCCCATGGCTGCTCGAGCGCTACCAAGACCCCTACGTCAAGTCTCTCATCGACGGCAACTTCCGCTCATTCATCGAGCGTCTCCTGCTCCGGTACGACACCTCCTCCTCCCCCGTGGGCGTGGTGGGCGGATGGGGCTTCGTCTGCCAGGACATCTTCCGCAGCCTGTGCTCTGGATACGGCATCAGCACCGGAGAATTCGTGCGCGAGCCCGTGTCGGGCCTTGTTAAATTCCACTCCCTCCAGCAATGAGAGCTCGCCTGACCATCCTCGCCCTTGCTGCGCTCGCCCTTGCGGCCTGCTCGGTTCAGGGTCCCGAGATTCCGGAGGCCCCCGTAAGCCACCGCAAGACCTTCCGCGCCAGCATGGACGAGGGCACCAAAGTGTCCGTATCGATGAACACCCCCTCCGCCGCCACGGTGCTGTGGGACAGCGGAGACGAGATAGTGGTTTACGCCGATTCGCTCGGCAAGCGCTCCTATTTCAAGACATTCGTCACCGCCGACGGCGGCACCAAGAACGCAGAATTCACCTGCGACGACTGGAACATTCCCTTTGACGACGTGTCCACCTGCATCGCCTTCTATCCGGCGGAACGGTATCGCTCCGTCTCCCTGGGGAGCGACGGCAGCTATCGCGTGAGCGTGGTGATTCCCCCCGTGCAGACGGCCGTGCGCGGCGGACTGGACCGCGGGCTCAACTTTGCCATCTCGTTCTCAGAGGGCGATGGCGACGTGCTCCGGTTCAGGAACGTCCTGTCCCTGGTGCACTTTACGCTCACGGGAGAAAAGGCCTCCCAGGTGCGCAAGGTGGTGTTCAAGGCCACCGGCACCATATCCGGCGACGGCGCATACATAGTCTCTCCCAGCGGCGGGGCGATGAGTATGACCACCCGCTTCAACCCCGTAATCTACGGCAGTTCCAACTCGGTGGATCTTGAGGGCGCCTTTGAAGACGGTGGCGATTACTACATGGCCGTAGCCCCGGCCACCTCGGACGGATTCTCCTTCAGCTTCCTGGATGCCGACGGCAACATAATCTATCGCTCGTCGACCCGCAACATCGAGCTCCGGCCCTCGCGGGTGGCCGATTTCGGCACCATCAGCCTGGACGAAGACTTTGAGGATCTGCCCGCCGGCGTGGAGCGATACATGACGCAGACGCAGGGATCGCGCCCCGTGGTCCTTGCCGTGATAGGAGACGGTTTTACGGCGGACGAGCAGGGGCTCTTCTCATTCCTGGCCCGCAGCGCCATGGACCTCCTGTTCGACACGGAGCCCTTCAAGACCTATAAGGATTGGTTCAACGTGTACCTTATGCACGCCGTGTCCAACGAGTCCGGCGGCTCGGTAACGGACGGCAAGGGCAACATCACCGAGGAGCACGACACCGCATTCAAATCCCGCTGGGGCACGGACGACTACGACGACATGCGGTCCGACTTCATAGCCGCCGGCGACTTTGTGGAGGAGCACTGCCCGGAGATCCTGGACGGCACGCTGACAGTGAAGGATGTGCCTATCTTGATGATAATCAACGACTCGCGCTACGGCGGAATGTGCTTTAACTGGGACGACGGGTCCGCCATCGCCCACGTGCCTTACGTGCGTTTTGGCGTCGGTTCTCTGCTGTGGCAGTTCCCGACCATTCAGGCGGCGGACAATTCGGATCCCGGCGCCGGCGTGCGCAACACCACAGACGCCGAGTACGCCGCAATGGGCGGAAAGTTCTACGACACAAGTTCCCTCCACGGCTGGTTTACCGCCAAGGGCACCTGGCGCAACATCGCGGTGCACGAGTTCGGCGGCCACGCCTTCGGGCGCCTGGACGACGAATACTGGTACGAGGCCAAGACCGCCAGCGACTCCTTCAACTCAGCGCGCGACGCATATCAGAACTGGGAGGTGCCCTTTTGCCTCAACACGTCGAGTTCTTACGGAGAGCCGCCATGGAAGGAAGACCTGCTGGACCACATGGACGAACTGTCGCTCATAGACTCCCGCTACGCCGAGCGCATCGGCTCGTTCCAGGGGGCGAGCGGATATGCGCTCAACCGCTGGCGCTCGGAGACGATAAGCTGCATGATAGACAACCGCCAGTACTTCTCCACCTGGCAGAGGCTGCTGATTGTCAAGCGCATAATGGAGAAGGCCGGCGAGCCGTTCTCGCTTGCATCGTTCATTCAGAACGACAATCCGACGGACCGCCTGCGCGACGCCGGCGCCCTCAGCGCCCCCCGCCGAGGCGGTGGCGTCTACCTGGACGACGAGCCCGCCGGCCCCTATACCTTCTGCCCTCCCCTGCCGCCGCCCGTCCTGCTAACCCGATAATTATCTGCCATATACGTTGCGACCTCTGGGAGATTTTCCCAGAGGTCGCGCGGTAAGATGCTGATACTCAGGCTATTCGGCCCGCAGCTCCAGCGTAAGGATTTCCGTCTCTCCGGACGCCAGGGTGAGCACCGCCTCTATGGTGTGCCCGCCGGCGCGAAGCACCACGGAGGTGCCGGATACGGGCTCGTCGTCCAGGAACCACTCCACGGAGGCCACGGGACGGGCCTCGGCCTCCTCCAGGCAGAGTTCAAAGCTGCTGCCGGCCGCATATACTCCGTTGCCGGGGTTGGCAATGACGTTATAATCTATGTTTTCAGACGGAACCGTAACATAGCAGCTTACGGTGTTTGAAGAATAGCTGATGTTAGACAGTGTTATATCCGAATTGACCCCGTTCCAGCTCTTTCCGGTGAAGGTCTTCTTGTTGGCCTTTCCGGGGAAGGCAAACTGGCTTCCGGAATAATTCAGGTCGGTCTGCGCTCCGGCAGGAACAACGTAATAGCACGGATGGGAGCCGTTCTCGTTGATGCTGTTGTATGCGCCCCAGTTGTCCCACAAAGAACTGGCTGTTACACTTATCAAACCGCCGGTATAAGGAGATGTAATCTTAACGTTGCGGCCCGATTTGTCTACATGGTACACGATAAGGCCGGCCTCGGAGATATACTCATCCCATCCCTCTTTGCTGCGGCATTCGTACACGAAGTACTCGCCGTCCTGGTCGGTAGGGGTCTTATAGGAGACGTTATTGTTGATGCTTGCAAGCGTATAGTTACCGGACTTGGGGAACTCCGCTATGTCGTCTTCTCCTTTCCATCCGAGCAGGATGCGCTCTTCCATGGTGAAATACGGAGGCGTACGCCCGTTGTTGTTGTAGCTGCCGCTGCACATCAGGGAATAGTCGTACATTCCTCCGGCCTCTCCGTTTGTTTCGTAGTCCGTGTCGTAGAGGTCCGGGAGGCCCATTGCGTGGCCGAATTCATGGCAGGCGGTGCCGATGCCGCACATTTTGCCCTTCACGTCGCCATATCCGTTCAGTTCGTTGGTGCAGGCATAACTGTTAATCTTTTTCCCATCCAACGTGAGCGAAATCTCTGCGGATTCAAGTTCCCACTGATGGGGCCAGATGGTATCGGCGCTGCCGCCGTCGGCCTCGCCGTAGCCCGCATAATACATGAAGACCAGGTCTACATAGCCATCGCCGTCGAGGTCGTACTTGGAGAAGTCTATCTGGTCGTCAAGGGCTTGGCAGCCCTCCTTGACGGCAACCTCAGCAGCAACGTCATAGCCATCGTTATCATTTGCGCCATACGTGGCCATAGAGTTTTCCAGACACACGGGGCCGTAAACGTCGAATATCGGCTCAAAGTCGCCGTGAGAATTCTCGTAATAAAAATCGCGGGCGGAACCTGTTCCGCCATTGGCGCTGTATCCATTCTCGTTCAAAAGATTATGGAAGTCCTGATTCGCCGTTGAACTCTTGAATTGCACGTCGCTGAACTCAACCAGAATAACAAGGAAGCGCTTCTGCCCCAACGCAATATGTCCTCCGGACCTGTAACTGCGGTTGCGCATATTGCGTTTTGCCCTTGCGGCATTGCGGCGGGCGTTCAACTTTTCCGTGGAAATGGGGCGCCAGTAGCCGTCCTTGTCAAGCTCCACCACCTTTCCGGCGGCATTGGTCGTCCAGTGGAAGAACTCGTCGCCGTGATTCCGGAGAAGCACCACGGAGCCGTCGGGCTGGGTGTATCTGATTACGCCGCGGTAAGCAGGAACGGCAAATGCCGCGCTGCAGCAAAGCACGAATGCCAATACTATAAGAGATATCTTCTTCATACTTCCTTACTTCTTGATGATGAAACCGTTGCCGTTACCGTCGCCGAGCCACACGCGGGGCCCTTCTTCCTTCACGACTTTCATAGAATAGGGATCGCCGGAAACGATGTTGGTGACTCCCTTCCTCCAGTTGACCTGGATGGTGACGGCATCACCCTTTACAAGGGCCCTTCTGTATCCGGATATCTCCAGCTGCTCATTCGTAGCAGGGTTGAGGATGGTGAAGGTCTGCTCTCCTGCGGATGAATACCGGCGGCAGAACTGGTCCTGGCCAGCCACATAAGTCCTGGTCTGCGTTTTCCGGTATATGCCATACTCCGAGTAGGCGCACAGAGGGTCGTCGGCAATGGGCCCGGACGCGCCGGCGCCTCCCTTGCGGTAGATGACCACATCCTTCTGTCCGGAAGCATAGCAGGCGAACAGCAGATTGCTGTCGTCCATATCGTTGAAGCGCAGGTATGCCCTCTCTCCGGCCCCGGCCTTTATGGTGGCAACGCCCGACGATGCAACGGAGATGGTCCAAACGGCGTTGTCGGTTACCGAGGGGTTGGTTACCAGCTTGTTCTTGGAGCCGTTGGCATTGGCAAAGTAGCTGTCCTCATCCGGCATCATATACCATGTTCCGCCGGTACCTGCGGCCTTAAGGGTGATAATCTGCACATCGTCAGGCACACTGGCCACGGCATGATTGTTCACGTCAATCGCCGCCGCGCTGCGGTTGTTACTTTTCTGGGTGGTGCTGATTGCATACTCCTCTCCGGCATCCAGGATGAGTATCTGGTCTCCGTCCTCCAGCACGGACTCGCTGGTAATCAGTTCGAACTTGTCGGACCCTGCGCCGCTGAACCCGACTCCCTCCATATCCACCGTAAACACGGCGATGCGGCCGGAGTTGAACTTGCGTCCGCTCGGGAACTCCACGTCCTTCACCAGGGCGCCCTGGTCTGTAAACACCACAATCTCCATTATCTCGCCCGACATATCCACGGGCGCGCATGCGAACCATATATCCGTTGTGCGCGACGTGTTGAGCGTGAGGGTGGAGGATGCGCCGTTGTCCGACAGAGTGTGCTCCTCGTTGCAGTCCCAGTACCAGTCGCCCACGAAGGGGGTGGTGGAGGTAAGCTCCACCTTCTCCACCACGGCGTCTCCAAGGCTGAGGTTCTTGAACGACATCCTTCCGTATGCGGTAAGATGATTGAAGTGCAGGTCCACGCTGGCGGGCACCTCGTCCGACGGCTGGCTGGCGGCGGCAAGTATCTGGGCGGCCTCGTCTACCGAGCCCTCAAGGGGCGTCTGCACGGCGGGAATGCTGATGTTCCATGCCTCCCTGCTGGGGCTGAGGGCCCTGGCGGCCGACGCGGGGCTCACGGCGTAGAAGGTATACGGAGCCTGCTTGCCGGAGGCGTCTATATCTGCAACGATGGTGGCGGTGCGGAAGTTGTCCGACGGCTCCACACCTGCCTGCGCCGCCTCTGTATAGTTGAGGGCGATCTTGACGGCAGCGTCGTTGGCAGTCCACAGAGTGGGATAGGTGCCGTCCTCCCCCGGCCCGAAGGCGGTTCTGGTCTGCACCTCGCACGCATTGAAGACCACGGTGCGAATGTCTTTTCTCATTACTGATTCGGGCTCTCCTCCGCGCTCGGTGCGGCAGGAAGAGAGCATTGCGGCGGCGACCAGGAGCGCCGCAGTTGCAAGGATTGAATTGATTTTCTTCATAACTGCAGCGGTTTAAACGGTTCCCCAATCGTCTTCAATGCCCGGATCTATATCATCGGAAACGGCCAACAGGAATTGCAGGCAAAAGCTGCAATCGCAAGCCTCAGGAGGGATATACCCCCTCTTGCGAGAGCTGGATTCAGGGTTAAAGATCATTGTTTGTGTTATTCTTGTACAGGATTGCAAAGTTACGAAAAAATTTGCGCTTGAAGTAAAAAAATTTTGGAGATATAATTTTTCGTTGTATATTTGCAGTCCCAATCGCGGAAATAGCTCAGTTGGTAGAGCGCAACCTTGCCAAGGTTGAGGTCGCGGGTCCGAATCCCGTTTTCCGCTCAAAAAAGAGCGACGATAGAAATATCGGCGCTCTTTTGTTTTATGTTGTCTTTTTTGTTTATTTTTGCGGAAAGACCACATGAACGCTATGCTGCGCCGAATTCGATTTTGTTTTCTGCTGCTGTTTCTGACTCCTCTGGCACTTGCGGCCCGCGATAAGGCCGCGGATGTGTTCCTGCTGTCTTCCCATACGGAGGCTAGCGAGTGGGACCAGCGTATGATGCAACCAATCAACGCCCTTGCCGCGGAACGGCCGGACCTGGACATTTCCATCGCCCATCTCCCCTTCCTGTCTTACAAGAGCGAGGAAGCCCTGATCCACGACCGCGACAGCGTACTTGCCGCCCACAACATTCCCCCAAGGCTCGTGGTGTTGCTCGGCGGCAGCTGCTTCAGCTTTACAGAAGACATCCAGAGGCTTTGGCCGGGCATCCCAATGCTGCTCATCGGCGAGCAAGACTATTATTGCGACCTGAGCTACACCCTGTTCGGCCCCGGAGACCCGAATGCCAACCGCTACCCCGTTGAAGGCCTTAAGAACAAAGGTGCCAACCTCTCTCTGATAAGCGCCCCTGCCCTGCTTCGCCAGACAATCGAAATGATAATCAACGTCCAGCCCCGGCTGCAGAAACTCATTTTCGTGGCAGGCGAAAACTACTTAAGCAAGGAACGCCAGTGGCGCGTAGAAGAGTATATAAGAGACCGCCATCCGGAGATAACCTGCCAGGTGATTTCCTCTTCCGACACCAGCACGGACCAGCTTATGTCCACCCTTGAAAAGGTCAAAGGTCCTTATACGGCCGTATTTTACGCCTCCTGGATGATCCGCGAAGGCTACAACGAGAACGTTTCCACCAGACATAACACGGTCTCGCTTCTGGAGCACATCACTCCGTTGTACACAATGACCGGCAGCGACTTCGAGAAGCATCCTTACGTGGTAGGCTACTGCAGTTATTCCCAGGAAGAGTATCGGCGCACTGTCCGCCAGCACATACTTGATGTGCTTGACAACGACGTGCAGCCCTCGGAAATGCCGTTTGCATACCTGCAGACCGGTATTCCCACGCTCAACTATAGGGCAATGGAGCACTTCGGGCTGGATACAAGCCTCATCCCCCACGGGGCCGTGGTGGTTGGCGCGCCGCAGTCGATCTGGGTGCAATACAAGAAGCAGATTATGTGGGCGGCCTTCTTCCTGCTGATTGGCATAGGCGGCTTTATCTTCCATACCATGAGACGCAGCCTGAGGTCACTCCAAAAGGCCCGCAACATGGCAGAGAACGCCAACAACATCAAGACGGCGTTCATCCAGAACATGAGCCACGAGTTCCGCACTCCCATGAATTCCATAGTAGGCTTTGCCCAGCTGCTCTGCCTGCCGGACGGCTACATTTCGGAGGGAGAGAAGGCCGAATACCTGAGCTACATAAAAAACAACTCCCATCTGCTCACCGTGATGGTAAAGGATATGCTCGATATTGCGGACATGGAAAACGGCGAGTATTATGTAGAGAAGGCTCCCACCAACCTCAACGAAATGGCCCGCCAGGCCATCAAGTCGGCGGAATTCCGCCTTCAGCCCGGCGTAACCATAGTCCGCCAGCCAGGCCTTGACGAAGAAGCCCGATACATCACGGACGGTATGCGCGTGCAGCAGATTCTGATAAACTTCCTCACCAACGCCTGCAAATACACCTCCGAGGGAGAAATAGTAATAGGCAGCTCCCTGATGGAGAATCCGGGGTATATCACATTCTACGTGCAGGACACCGGCCCCGGCGTTCCGCTGGAGAATGCGGAGAGCATTTTCGAGCGCTTTGTAAAACTGGACAACAGCAAGCAGGGCGCAGGCCTGGGCCTCAGCATCTGCCGTATGATAGCAAACAACCTCGGCGGAAGGATCTGGCTGGATACCTCTTACACAGAAGGCGCCCGCTTTGTGCTCACAATTCCCCGGGAAGAAGTTTAACGGAGTTAATACACCATCTTTTTAACGAAAATACTTATATTTGCAAGTTATTAGTTAGTAAGTATTGAAACCTAAAAGATGGAAAGATTACTCAATAAGCTTTGCGCTAAATATACATTAGCCGACGAAGTCAAGGCCCAGGGGCTCTATCCTTATTATCGCCCCATATCCTCAGGCCAGGACCCCCTGGTCACAATGGCCGACGGTTCCAAGGTCCTGATGTTCGGCTCCAACTCCTACCTCGGACTGTCCGACGACCCGCGCCTCAAAGAGGCCGCCATGGCCGCGGTAAAGAAGTACGGCACCAGCTGTTCCGGCAGCCGTTTCCTCAACGGCACGCTGGACATCCACGAGGAGCTTGAGGCCAAGCTCGCCAAGTTCGTGGGCAAAGACGAGGCCGTAACCTACAGCACCGGCTTCCAGGTCAACCTCGGAGTGGTAGGATGCCTGGGCTTCCGCGGCGGATTCATCTTCCTGGACGCCCTCGACCACGCCTGCATCATAGACGGCAGCCGCCTGAGTTTCAGCGAGGTACGCAAGTTCCGCCACAACGACATGGCAGACCTGGAGAAGAAGCTCTGGCTCACTCCGCGCAACGCTCCCAAGCTCATAGTTGTAGACGGCGTGTATTCGATGGAAGGCGACATCGCCCCCATCCCCCGCATAGTGGAACTGTGCGAGAAGTACAACGCCTCGGTGATGATAGACGACGCTCACGGACTCGGCGTAATAGGAGAAAACGGTTCCGGTACCGCCAGCCACTTTGGCCTTACAGACAAAGTTGACCTCATAATGGGCACCTTCTCCAAGAGCTTCGGCTCGCTGGGCGGATTCATCGCCGGAGACCACGACGTGCTCAACTACCTCAAGCACAATTCCCGCTCGCTCATATTCAGCGCCTCCATGACCCCGGCAGCAACCGCAGCCGCATCAAAGGCCCTGGACATCATGATAGAAGAGCCCGAGCGCCGCGAGCACCTCTGGGAGGTCACCCGCCACGCGCAGAAGGCATTCAAGGACGCAGGGTTCGACACCGGCCACACCCAGTCCCCCATCATCCCTCTCTTCGTACGCGACACAATTAAGGCAATGAAGGTGGTGCGCATGGCATACGAGGCCGGCGTGTTCATCACCCCCGTCATCGCCCCCGCAGTGCCGGAGAAGGACGTCCTCATCCGCTTTGCCCTTATGGCAACCCATAGCGTAGAGCAGGTAGACGAGGCCGTGGAGAAGCTCACCAAGATATTCAAAGAGTTGGAAATCATATGATTATCCTGATTACCGGCGTCAGCTCCGGCTTTGGCAGGGCAACGGCTCAGAAGCTCGCCGCAGAGGGCCATACCGTATATGGCACCTGCCGCCGCAACGTAGAGCCCCTCCCGGGCGTCAAGTACATCAAGGCCGAGGTAACGTCGGAAGAAGACTGCCGCGCCGCCGTGCAGACGGTTCTGGACGAGCAGGGCCGCATAGACGTATTCATCAACAACGCCGGCATGGGCATAGGCGGCCCGCTGGAATTCTCCACCATAGAGCAGGCCCGCCGCCAGATGGACGTAAACTGGCTCGGAATGGTGCAGTTTCTCCATTACGTACTCCCAGCAATGCGCGCCCAGAAGAGTGGTAAAATAATCTGTATCAGCTCGATAGGTGGTCTTATGGGACTCCCGTTCCAGGGGCTCTACAGCGCCAGTAAGTTTGCCATAGAAGGCTACTGCGAAGCGCTGCGCCTGGAGGTCAAGCAGCACGGCATCAAGGTGGTCGTGGTTGAGCCCGGAGACTTTGCCACCTCTTTTACCGCCAGCCGTGATTCCGTGAGCGACGCAGCCGCCTACGAGGCATATCCCGCCTACGAACGCTCCCTCAAGAGCATAGAGCACGACGAGACCACCGGCCTCAAACCCGACGTGCTCGCGGCCCGCATAAGCAAGATAGTGCGTTGCCGCAATCCACGCCAGAGCTACATAGTATCCACCCTTGAGCAGCGCCTGTCCGTGTTCCTCAAGGCCATACTCCCCGGGCGCTGGTTCTCCGCAATTCTCGCAAGTTATTACAAACTATAGTGAAAACCACATTTTCAATACACTACGATACGACCTGGGGCGAGAGCCTCAGCCTCGTACTTCAGGATGTCAAGCACCCTATGGAGTGGTGCGGCAACGGCATCTGGAAAGTAAGCGTAAATGCCTCCGCGGCTGCGCTTAAGGACTACTTCTACGTCGTCATGCGCGACGGCCTCATCGCCCGCAGCGAGTGGGAACACCACAGTGCCACCGCAGCTCCCGTCATCGAAGACCATTGGAACGACTGCACCATCCCCGGCTGCAAGTTCGCCCGCAAGCATCACGCAGAGCTGTTCGACCGCCCGGGCTTCCGCGGCGCCGGCACCGCCATTCCCGTGTTCGCCCTCCGCAGTAAGGACGACTTCGGCATCGGCGACTTCCGCGACCTCCGCCCCATAGTGGACTGGGCCGCCGCCACAGGCCAGTGCCTCCTCCAGCTCCTCCCTGTCAACGACACCACCCGCAAGGGACAGTGGAAAGATTCCTACCCGTACAGCCCCATCTCTTCCTTCGCCCTGCATCCGCTC
The DNA here is from genome assembly GCA_017616595.1 of Bacteroidales bacterium. Classification (GTDB taxonomy): domain Bacteria; phylum Bacteroidota; class Bacteroidia; order Bacteroidales; family UBA932; genus Cryptobacteroides. The sequence goes on along the minus strand of JAFZXV010000021.1, from coordinate 2,374 downwards.
TATCTGCGTCTGCAAGAGATTGGCGTCAAGGAAGATGCGGCATTCAAGCGCGCCCAGAAGGAGCTCAACGAGCTGCCCGAGCTGGACTATCCCAAGGTGTTCAAGAAGAAGATGGCCCTCGTGCGCAAGGCATGGGAAGACCATGGCGCCGCAGACGTCGCAAGCGCCTCCTTCAAGCGTTTTGCCAAGGCCAACGCCTACTGGCTCGACGAGTACGCCGAGTTCTGCGCCAAGCGCGACGGCGTAGAGGCCGACTACTGGCGCTGGATCCAGTGGCACCTGGACAAGCAGTTTGCCGACGAGGTCAAGCACGCCCGCGCAAAAGGCGTGTTCTTCAAGGGAGACCTCCCCATCGGCGTAAGCTCAGACAGTGCCGACGCATACTTCCACCCCGAACTCTTCAACCTCGACTCCAGTGCGGGCGCACCGCCGGACTTCTTCAGCGAAGAGGGCCAGAACTGGGGCTTCCCCACCTACAACTGGGACGAGATGGCAAAGGACGACTACGCCTGGTGGAAGAGCCGTCTGCGCAAGATGAGCGAGTACTTCGACGCGTTCCGCATCGACCACATCCTTGGATTCTTCCGCATCTGGGAGATCCCCCTGGAATACAAGAGCGGCTCGATGGGCCACTTCAACCCCGCAATCCCCTACCGCCGCGAGGAAATCGAGGCAATGGGACTGCCCCTCGAAGGCCTCTTCCTGCCCGACCCGCGCAATCCCGGCTGCTATCAGCCCCGCATCCTCCCCGAGTCTTACAACCTGCCGCAGTGGCAGCAGGAGAGCTTCGGCGCGCTGTATAACGACTTCTTCTACCACCGCAACGACTCCCTGTGGCGCTGGAACGCCGAGCGCAAGCTCCCCGAGCTCCTCAACGCCACCGGCATGCTGGCCTGCGGAGAAGACCTCGGAATGGTGCCCGACTGCGTTCCCGGCGTGATGGAGCACGAGACAATCCTCTCCCTGGAGATGACCAGCATGGACAAGGGTCATCCCTGGCCCGAGATGGCCGTCTGCGCATCCAGCTCGCACGACATGGCCACCCTGCGCATGCAGTTTGCAGAGGAGAACGGCCGCGACATGGAGCCCTGGGAGGTGCGCCGCGCCATCTGGGACCACCTGTCCAGCAGGCCGATGCTCGCCATCTTCCCTCTCCAGGACTGGCTTGCCCTCGACGGCTCGCTGCGCCGCAAGGACTTCGAGAACGAGCGCATCAACCAGCCCGCAGACCCCAACCACCACTGGCGCTACAGGATGCACCTCGACGTGGATGCACTGCCCGCGGCAAAGGGTCTTGCAGTAGAGATCGAAGGCCTGCTGAAGGACTCCGGCCGCTATAACGTAAAGCATTAATCATCAATTAATAAAATGACACAGGACGAACTTTTCAAAGTGCTTGTAGCACATTGCAAGGAATACGGTTTTATCTTCCCTTCCAGCGAGATTTACGACGGCCTCGCCGCCGTGTACGATTACGGCCAGATGGGAGTCGAGCTCAAGAACAACATCAAGCAGTATTGGTGGAACGCCATGACCCGCCTGAACGAGAACATTGTGGGCATAGACTCCTGCATCTTCATGCACCCCCGCATCTGGGAGGCCTCGGGCCATGTGGGAGCCTTCAACGACCCACTCATCGACAATAAAGACTCCAAGAAGAGATACCGTGCCGACGTACTTATCGAAGACTACCTTGCCAAGATAGAAGAGAAGATTGACAAGGAGGTCGAGAAAGGCCGCAAGCGCTTTGGAGAGGCGTTCGACGAGGCTCAGTTCCGCGCCACCAACCCCAATGTCCTCCGCGAGAAGGCAAAATGGGACGAGGTTCACGCCCGCTACAAGAAGGCAGAGGACGAGAACAACCTTGCCGAGTACAGGCAGATAATAATCGACAACAACATAGTCTGCCCCATCAGCGGCACATGCAACTGGACCGACGTGCGTCAGTTCAACCTGATGTTCAGCACCTCCATGGGCAGCACCGCAGAGGGCGCCAACACCATCTACCTGCGTCCGGAGACCGCCCAGGGCATCTTTGTAAACTACCTCAACGTGCAGAAGACCGGCCGCATGAAGATCCCCTTCGGCATAGCCCAGATAGGCAAGGCCTTCCGCAACGAGATAGTGGCCCGCCAGTTCATCTTCCGCATGAGGGAGTTCGAGCAGATGGAGATGCAGTTCTTCATCAAGCCCGGCACCGAGCTGGAGTGGTTCAAGAAATGGAAGGAGCAGCGCATGAAGTGGCATGTCAACATCGGCATGGGTGCAGAGAACTACCGCTTCCACGACCACGAGAAGCTGGCCCACTACGCCAACGCCGCCACCGACATCGAGTTCAACTTCCCCTTCGGCTTCAAGGAGCTGGAAGGCATCC
>JAFZXV010000020.1 GCA_017616595.1 Bacteroidales bacterium | reverse complement strand
CAGAACTTCATCAGGGCGTCGCGCATGGCACGGTTGCGGGTGCATATGCAGCCTACGCGGATGCCGCACTCGGAGAATCGCTTGGACACGGAATCTACCAGTATCACATTCTCCTCCAGGCCCTCCAGGTGCAGGGCGCTCACATAAGGGGCGTCGGTATACACGAACTCGCGATATACCTCGTCTGCAATAAGATACAGATTGTGGGACTTGACTATGTCGCGCAGCTGCATCATCTCCTCGCGGGTATAGAGATAGCCGGTGGGATTATTGGGGTTGCATATGAGGATAGCCTTGGTACGCGGCCCGATCTGCTCCTCGAACGCCTCTACGGACGGCAGCCGGAATCCTTCTTCTATGGAAGTGCGTACCGTCTTGATGACGGCTCCGGAGAAGGTGGCGAAAGACTTGTAGTTGGCGTAGAAAGGCTCCGTAACTATTATCTCGTCGCCGGGGTTGAGGCAGGCCATGAAGGAAAGGAGCACCGCCTCCGATCCTCCGGTGGTGACCAGGATCTGGTCCGGTTCCAGATTGATTCCAAAGCCGGCGTAGTACCCGACGAGCTTCTTGCGGAAGCCGATGTAGCCGTCGGAAGGGCTGTATTCCAATATCTTACGGTCTATGTTGCGAAGTGCGTCCAGACCGCATTCCGGAGTCTTGATATCGGGCTGGCCGATATTGAGGTGATATACATGCACGCCCTCACGCTTGGCCTGGTCGGCAAAGGGCACGAGTTTGCGTATTGGAGAACTGGGTAACTGGATTGCTTTCTGACTGAGTTCCATATAAGGTTCGTTAGATTGTGAAACGAATTCCGGCCGTTGCGCCAAAGTTCTTTGCGAGGAGTTCTCCGGCATCGGCATACAGGCCATAGACCACGTCCAGCCTGCCGCGGCCGAGGACGAAAGGCACATAGCCAGTAAGGCCGGCGCTGAACTGTTTGAGGCCCTTGTCCAAGGTGTTGGGCTCCCACCAGTTCCAACCTGAGTGCCAGGTAGTTGCGCCTTTTACGTAAGGAGAGGTATAGGTGCCGTAATTGTCGCTGAACGTAAGCATCAGACGGTACGGGGCTTTGCGGAAGAACTTGCCGGAAAGGCCTAGGTGGATTGCCTTGTACCGGTTGTTGCGCACTGATGTGATGCCGGCGGAATTGGTGCCGGTAAAGAACAGCGGAGCGCCTATCATGCGGCCGAAGTGTGTCCAGCCTGACTTGTATTCGCCGTTGGTAAAGTAGTTGTCTCCGCCAAAGATATTGAGGGTCTTGTTGTCGTACCAGTTGAGTTGCCGGCCTTCATCGTCGGTCTCCTTCTCGTGGATAGTGCCAGACTGCCACATGGTGTAGTGGGCCTCTACCAGTACGTCGCTGATCCATTTATCCTTGTCTTTGAGACTCCAGTGGAGGGTATATGCGCCGTCCGGAATGTTGTTGAAGCGCATGCCGGACTTGTCGTTGTAGGGTTTGTCCAGCTGGAAGGTGAGGTCCCAGGCGTCGGCGCGCCATCCCATACGGAGCTGTTCGGCTCCGCCGTGGTCGCCAAGGCAGTTCATCTGGTCGCTCTTGGAGCCGGCGGCGGAAGCGCTGCGGCCGGTGCAGATGCGGAAGTAATTATCGAGGTTGACCTCGACGGGGATGTAGCGCGGGTCGCTCGGGGTACCGCCCCAAAGGGCGTAATGGTCGAGCCCTATCTGCACGTAGAAGTGCTTGCGGGTGTCGTACCGCAGGTAGCCGCGGAGGCGATGCACAAGCGCGCCCTGCACAAAGCGGTTGTCTATGGTGGTGTAATCGGCCCAATCGCCGCTGATCAGCAGATGCTGCCCGGTAAACGGCACGGCCAACGGCTCAAGCGAAAAGTTGACGCCGGGCATCGTACGGGCGTTGTTGCTCTCAACTATATGCCCCTCGGTGACGGAAAGGGACCCGAGGGCAGGATCGGCCCCCAGGAACTCGCGGTCGCGGTGGCGCATGCCGAGGTCCATCCTCAGCACCTTCCAGCGGAGCGATGCGTAGAGCTCGTCCACCATAGGATGCAGGGGCGAGCTTTCCGGGTTGAGCGGGTCGTCGGGGCGATAGTTGGCGGCAAGGCTCACGCCGGCGCGCCACTGGAAGTCCCGGCTCTCGTCAAACGGCTTGTATGCCTGCATCACGCCCAGGGCGCCGTTGCGCTCGGGCATCAGTCCGTACTGGTTGGACTGCGCCCAGAAAGGGGTGGAGCCGCTGGAAGACAGGGCGCCAAGAAGCATCAGAGAGAATACGAAGTCGTGCATTATTCGGGTTTATACGAATCTTTGAGGGTTGCGGTACGGTTGAAGACCGGCTTGTCCGGCGTGCTGTCGGAGTCTTTGATATAGTAGCCGGTTCGCTCGAACTGCACGGCAATGCCGGAGGCGTCGTCGAGCAACGCAGGCTCTGCATATCCCTTGGCAAGGACGAGCGACTCGGGGTTGAGGAAGTCTTTGTAGTCTTTGTCTTCCGGCACCTGGCTCATGTCTGCGAGCGTAAAGAGACGGTCGTAGTTGCGGATTTCCAGTTCCTTGGCGTGCGCGGTGCTGACCCAGTGGATGGTGCCCTTGACGGAGCGCCACTCCCCTCCTCCGGGACGGGTGGACGGGTCGTAGGTGCACTTGAGCTCGACAACATTGCCGTCTGCGTCTTTGACGACCTCCTCGCACTTTATGATGTAGGTGTACTTGAGGCGCACCTCGCCGTCCGGCTTGAGGCGGAAGAACTTCTTGGGAGCATCTTCCATAAAGTCTGCGCGCTCTATGTAAAGCTCGCGGCTGAAAGGCACCTTGCGGCTTGCGCCCTCGGGCTCGGCGGGGTTGAGCGGGCAGTCGAACCATTCCACCTGTCCCTCGGGATAGTTGGTGATGGTAACCTTGAGCGGATCCTGCACCACCATATAGCGGTTGGAGCGGGCGTTAAGGTCTTGGCGCACGCACCACTCCAGGAGCTGGATGTCCATAAGCTGGTCGCGCTTGGACACGCCTATCTTGTCGCAGAAGAGCTTGAGGCCCTCGGGTGTGTAGCCGCGGCGGCGCACTCCGCACAGGGTAGGCATACGGGGGTCGTCCCATCCGCTCACAAGGCCCTTCTGCACCAGCTCGAGCAGCTTGCGCTTGCTCATCAGCGTGTAGGTGAGGTTGAGACGGGCAAACTCGTACTGATGGCTGGGATAGATGCCCAAAGTCTCTATGAACCAATCGTATAGCGGACGGTGGACGTCGAACTCAAGGGTGCAGATCGAGTGGGTGATGTGCTCTATCGAGTCGCACTGGCCGTGCGTGAAGTCGTACATCGGGTAGATGCACCACTTGTCTCCGGTACGATGATGGTGTGCGTGCTTGATGCGGTAGAGGATGGGGTCGCGGAAGAACATGTTGGGGTGGGCCATGTCGATCTTGGCACGGAGCACCTTCTCGCCGTCGGCGTATTTGCCGTCGCGCATCTCCCGGAAAATGCGGAGGTTCTCCTCTACGCTGCGGTTGCGCCAGGGGCTCTCGGTGCCAGGGGTCTCTACGGTGCCGCGACCCTTGGAAATCTCTTCCTGGGTCTGGTCGTCGACGTAAGCGAGACCGCGCTGGATGAGCTGCTCGGCCCACTCGTAGAGCTGGTCGAAGTAGTCGGATGCATAGAGTTCCTTCTCCCACTTGAAGCCGAGCCACTTGATGTCTTCCTTGATGGAATCGACATACTCCGTGTCTTCTTTGGTGGGGTTGGTGTCGTCGTAGCGGAGGTTGGTCTTGCCGCCGTACTTCTGCGCCAGGCCAAAGTTGATGCAGAGGCTCTTGGCATGGCCGAGGTGCAGGTATCCGTTGGGCTCCGGAGGGAAGCGGGTAAGTATGCTGTCTACCTTGCCGGTCTTGAGGTCGTTCTCGATGATTTCTTCGAGAAAGTTGAGTTTGCGTTCTTCTTCCACTTTATTTAATCACTTTATAATCAATAACTTCTGCGGAATAGCCAAGCTTGTTGAGGGCGGCTTTGAGCTTTACTGTGTCTGTTTTTGCGGAGTTGAAGGTTACGGTGACGGTCTTGCCGGGCACGTCTACCTTGAGGTCCTTGACGCCTTTCTCAAAGGCAATGTTCTCCTGCACCTTCTTGCCGCAGTTGGCACAATGGATGCTGGTGGCAAACACGACTTGCACTAAGGCAAGCACAATCATAAGATTTCTCATATCTTTTCTGTTTTCCAAATTGTCATTCTTACGCCCGCATAGATGCGTGTGCCCATCAGGGGGCCCCAGATGCAGCTGGCGTCAAAGCCCCT
>JAFZXV010000189.1 GCA_017616595.1 Bacteroidales bacterium | reverse complement strand
GCACGCGGCGAGGGCGCCCACCGCAACAACGGCCCCGTGCTGGACGAGATAATGGACATCACCTCCAAGATCCTGGCAGACACCACCAGCAGCGTAACCAAGATCCAGATCATCGGCCTTGCATCCGTGGAAGGTTCGCCAAAGCATAACCAGGCCCTGTCCGACGCCCGCGCCCTTGCGCTCCAGCACTACATCCAGGAACGCCTGCCCATCGGCGACGACATGTTCGACACCGTGGGAGGAGGCGCCGCCTGGACCGAATTCCGGGACGCCGTAAACGACCTCGTGCTCGCCGGCGGCGGCGCAGGACTGAGCGAGGAGCAGCTCCGCGGCATCCTGAATCTCATAGACTCCGAGCCCGACCCCGCCCGCCGGGAGGCAAAGCTCAAGAGGTCAAGCACTTACAAGACCTTGCGCGAGTATATGCTCTCAGACCAGCGCAACTCCGGCTACCTGCGTATTTACTACGATTATGTGCCGGACGAGAACGCCCGCCGCATAAACGAGGCCATCCGCATGCTGGAAGAGCACCACTACTCCGCCGCCCTCGAGGAGCTTGAGGCCCTTCAGGACGACCCCCGCAGCCTCAACACCTACGCCTCGGCCCTGTTCCTCAACGGAAAGGAGAAAGAGGCACTGGAAGTTTACCGCAAAGCGGCTGAATACGACGAGACCGCCGCCCGCAACCTCGCGCAGCTTGAAGAATACATCACCCGGCGCGACGCCTACGAGCAGCACCTAAAGGATATGGAGGAATACGTACGTCTAAGATACGGCAGATGATGAAACGGTTCCTTGGCATATTGGCGTTTGCGCTTTTCGTCCCCACGGCCTGCTGCCTTGTGGACGAAGACCTCAGCGGCTGCCCCGACGAGTACGCCATCGATTACGAGATGCGCCTCATAACCAACGTGCAGACGGAAATCAACACCGTAATCGGCCTGGAGGCAGACCTTTATATTGCCAACGCCCTGCGGGAGCATCTCAAGGATATCTTCTCCGACTACGCCCACGACGTAGACCTCTCATTCTACGACTATTACGAGCCCAGGCCCGTGCTGCAGCACTTCACAGACATCATAGACGCCAACCAGACCAGCTACACCCTGCATCTGCCGGTGCATGAGTATATGCATCTTGCGGTGGCCAATATCGCAGACAACCATCTGGTAGACCTTGACGACGAGCAGATGTGCGGCACCTCGAGGCTGCGTCAGGAGGCTCCGCCGGCAAACAATGTGATAGAGTCTCACAATACCGGCCTCTTTACCGCCCGCCTGCCAATGAAGATCCTCGAGGGGGTGGACCAGAACTTCCTGGTTCAGCTGTACATGGCCAACTGCGCCACAGCCCTTGTGATAGACAAGTCCGATGCGCCCGATTTTGAAGGCCTGAGCGCTTTCACGACCGGTTTTGCCGATTCCTTCAGCATTGCGGACAGCACCTACACGTTCAACGCCAACCCTCTCGTGCGCGCAGAGCGCCTCGATGTGGAAGAGGGCAATCTGGACTGCTACGTAACCGTTCAGTTCCCCTCCAGGGAGCCGGAGCCGGAGTCCAAGGTGGTCATAGAAACCACAGACCCCTTCATCGCCCCCAACGCCGACGAGGCCCTTTGGGAGTGGCAGGGCTACGTTACCATGCCCGACGGCTCCATAACCCAGACAAGGCTCGGTCTGCTGCGCCCCCTGCGCGCCGGCCAGCTCAAGATTATCCGTGCCCACATAGGCACCGACGGCAGCCTGATTCCCGACGACTACACAGTTGCAGCCAGCGTTCAGTTGAACTGGAACGACGCCGGTACGCATATTATTGATCTATAGGTAGTTACGCCCCCCCCCGAGCCACATCCCGGTTTTCCCGGTATTTTTTGCCCCGCATTATCGCAAAATAGACGCATTCTACGTGCTTTAAAACGCGATTTGCGGGTTGTTTCTGCCTTTTTTTGGGTATCTTTGTAGACTAAATTTGGATAGACCATCCATGGAGGCGCAAGAAATACTCAACGACACAGTCTTTGTCCTCCTCTACGGCGGAGTAATAATGCTGAGCCTGGTGGCGGCGCTCTATCTGTTGCTGCGGCGCGGGAATGCCATCGCGCCGGGGGTAACGTCTCCCGTGCGTCTGCGCCGATGGGCGGCAGCTTTCCTGGCGGTGGGTGCTTTGAGCCACGTATTCTGGATGTTCTATGCCTTCCATCCTTCGCTTACGGTTTACACGATTGTCTGCGGCCTGGACCTGTTGATGCTGTTCCCAACGATGGCAGGCGTCCTGATGTCCATGCTGCAAGACCGGCGCCGGCCCTTCTGGCCCGTACTGGCATTGTTGGTTCCAGCCCTTGTATTAGTGGCCCTGAGCCTTATCCGTGGAGATGAAGCTTTGTTTACCCCGCTGGCCGTTTATGTGATTGCTTCCTATGCGCTCATAATGTTCTACATGTTCTTCGCGGTCCGGAGTTACGGACGCTGGCTGCGGGACAACTACGCAGACCTTGAAAACAAGGAGGTATGGCTGAGCTTTCTGATACTGGCCATGTTCATGCTGTTTTTCGTCATCTACAGCAGCACAGCCGTAGGTAACCACGTTCTGGTCTATCTTCTTCAGCTGGACTGCATCTTCATTGCGGCGCTGCTGCTGTGGCGGGTGGAAACGCTCCAGCAACTGACCGAAAGCGCCAAGCCGGAGCCCGGGCCGGCCGAAGATATTCAGAAGGAATCCGCACCTCAAGCCGTTTCCAAGATTGGCCCGCTCCTCAAAAAGCATTGCGAGAACAGGCAGCTCTATCTGCAGAACGACCTCACCCTTTCCCAGCTGGCCATAGCCATCGGCACAAACCGCACTTATCTAAGCCAGCACTTTGCCCTGGATGGCATCACTTATAACACATACATCAACAGTCTGCGCATCCGCCACTTCATCCGCCTGTACCAAAAAGCGGTGGACGACCGGCGCGCCGTCACCGCCCAGGAACTGGCTTTCGAGAGCGGGTATCGCAGCTACAGCACCTTCATCGCCGCGTTCAAAAAGCACACCGGCAAGACCGTGACGGCGTGGATGCACGACGCCGCAGAGCCGTCTGACTCCCCCTCGCTTTCAGAATCTGCAAAAAATGTTTCAGAATCTGCAAAAAATGCAAAATGACGCCTCGTCCATATTGTAAATATGGGCCGGAACGGGTACCTTTATCTTCTGTTTTGACGACAATCAATTATTCACTTCACAATATTATGCGTAAAACTGTCAAACTCTTCCTCGCAGGGGCGATAGCCCTTGCAGGCGTGGTTGCATGTACTCCCAAAGAGGAAATCAACCCCAACTACAACCCCGAGACCGGCGAAGTCCTCACCAGCTTCGTCTTCAACGTGGCCACTGCCAATACTCCGCAGACCAGGATGACTTCGGGCAACACCCAGGCCACTTCTTCTGACGGCTTCCGCGGCATCCAGGACGCACGCCTGCTGAGCTTCCTCCGCAGCTCCACCCTGACGGACGGCAGCCACATCCACGACGCGATCACGGCCAACAAGCAATATGCACTCGGTCATGTCATGTCCACTTCTGACGCGACAACGGACCAGACAAAGAGCCACCGTGTAATTGAGCTCGCCCTCCCGAACGAGACCAACACCCTCATGTTCTACGGCAAGGCTCCCAAGACCGGAGAGAACGCCGACTTTGCTCAGGGTAAGATTACCTATCTTGCCGACGTTACCAACACCAACGCAACCGACCTGACAAACTATAACTTCGAGCTCAACCGTATCGTTGATGTAAACAGCTCAGGATACAACGACAAATACCGTCAGTACTGCGACCTTATCCTTGCCGCCCTGAATTACATCACAGCTGCCGAACTGAACAACGAGAACGTTACTTTTGAAAGCGTTAACTATCCTACCACCCTCAAGTGGACGGAGTTTGTGACCATTTCAGACGCTGGTGCCATCACCCCGGCAACAAAAGACCCGTCCGACGGCAGCCCCATGTGCTCCATCGGTGAAATCCTGGGAGAGTCCCTTGCAACGCTGGCAACCATCCGCAACGGTGAAGTCCGTGCCGGTTCCGGCCCCGCCCTTTCCCGCACCATGGGTGATCTCCTGGTTGTTATGAACAACATCCACGCCTACACGCCCAACACCCTTTATGAGGCAAAGGCAAAAGCTCTGGCAGACAAAATCAAGAGCAGAATTGAAAGCTGCTTTGAAGGTACGGCACCTACCCTCACCTGGAAGGTAGTTTCCGACGTTGTAGCAGCTACCGGCTACACCGGTAACACTGCAGATGTCATCCGTATCGGCTCCACCGGTTCCGCACTTGACGAATACCCTATGGTTGCGTTCAATCTGCCCGCAGGATGCTCCCAGGTCACTGTCACTACCACCAAATCTACAGATACCGACGGCCGCGTAACCACCCCCGGTACCATCACCTGGAGCTATCTGGCCAATGTACAGGTGTTCAGCGCCGCCAGCACCACTTCCTGCTACAGCGTCTATTATCCTGCTGAAATCTGCTACTGGGGCAACTCCCCTATCCGTGTAACTAACGAGAATGTTACCGAGCCTGACTATCCTCAGGGCGTTGCCAACTGGGATGCGGACGCTTCCTGGACCTCAAAGAACTGGACCAAGAACTCCCACGTGGTCTCCACCACCCGCAGCGTAGCAATGCAGTACAACATAAATTACGGTACTGCCCTTCTCAAGAGCAACGTAGGTTATAGCGCAGCTAAGCTGGAGGATAACAACCACGCTATCCAGGTGGCCAAAAACCCGGCCCTGTCCGCCACTGACGAACCTAATGCAGAGATCACCGTCACCAGCAGCACATTCAAGCTGAAAGGTATCCTCGTCGGCGGTGTTGCCACTAAGGTAGACTGGAACTTCCTGCCCGTTTCCGGCAGCACCTTTGCCCAGTGCATCTACGACAAGGCCATCGCTTCCGACGCTATTCCCGAAAGCGGCCAGGGCGCAGACAATTACACCCTTGTCTGGGACAACTGGAACGAGTCCAAACGCGGCCAGAAGCAGAACGACGTCTATATCTGCCTCGAGTTCGAGAACAACTCCGGCAAGGACTTCTGGGGCCAGCACAACATCATCCGCAACGGCGGTATCTTCTACATCGTCGGTAAGCTCGATCCCGACGCCGGCCGTTCCACCACCGACCGCAGCGAGGGCGTAACCTGGCCTACCGACGGCCTGCAGTGCCTGCCTCCTCACAAAACCGACGGCACAACCCTCAAGGAGCGCCGCGTGTTCATCCAGGACTTCATGACCACCGCAAACTTCAAGATTGGTCAGCTCTCTCTCCAAAGCGCTTACAGCACCGTTCCTGACCTGCGTTCCACGCAGATCTCTCTCGGTCTTTCCGTAGACCTCAAGTGGGAGACCGGTCTGGTGTTCGACAACGTCATCCTTGGACAGTAATCGCATTTAATCGGAATTCCACGTGAAACCGGTCCGCAAATACGCACTGAGGCTCGCCGCGGCAGCAATGCCGCTGGCGGTGCTGTGCGCGTGCCTGCGGCCGGTTTCACCGGAATATCCTTCCGGCAATGGCCTTATGGACGCTCAGATGGTGGAAACACAGATGGCCCTGGCATTCAAGCCGGGCAGCGGCGTACCCTCCACCAGGATGCTCGACTCCGTAACCCAGGCCGACGCCAATTCAGATTATTCTGTATTCAGAGGCATCGAACAGCTGTTCGTCATCCCCTTCAACACCCGCGGAGCTATTACAGCCTCCGATTCGCGCTACAGCAACAACCTGGAGCTGCCGCATACGGGCATTGCCGCATCCTTTGGCACAGACGCCTCGGACGGAACCCTTCCGGGGCTTGTGCTCAACAATAACTCGCACCTTTACCGGGACGTTTATCTGAAAAACGGCACCTCCTCCTTGCTTGCTTACGGAATGGCCATTGACCAATCCGTGGCCGCAACTCCCACTGATTCCGTAAATTACAAACGGCGCAACGGTGTGCTGCGCGCCCATGGCCTCGAGGGAGCCGAAACTCCCGTAGACATGGGATTCAACCTTGAGCCCCTCGTAGACGCAACCGCAGAGGCCGCAATCAGCAGCAAG
>JAFZXV010000188.1 GCA_017616595.1 Bacteroidales bacterium | reverse complement strand
TACCAGACCGTAGACGGATTCGGGCTCGCCGTAACCCAGGCCTCCTGCTATAACCTCCTGAAGATGAACGCAGAAGACCGCACGCGCGTGCTCACCGAGCTCTTCAGCCCAACAGAGGGCGCCGGCAGTTCGCTCATACGCGTGTGCATAGGAGGTTCCGACTTCTCCATGGACGAGTTCACCTGGTGCGACACCAAGGGCATCGAGCACTTTGCGGTGCACAGGCTGGACACGGAGTACCTCTTCCCCATCCTGGACGAGATCTACCGCATCAACCCCGACGTACGCATAATCGGATCGCCGTGGAGCTCTCCAAGATGGATGAAGATGGACGTCTCCGGCAAGGGCAACGGCTTCAACAGCTGGACCTCCGGACGCCTCAACCCCATCTACTATGCAGACTACGGCACCTACTTCGTAAAATGGGTGCAGGAGATGCAGTCCAGGGGCTACAAGGTGCTGGCCGTAACGCTGCAGAACGAGCCCCTCAACCACGGCAACTCAATGTCGCTGTACATGCCGTGGGAAGACCAGCGCGACTTCCTGAAGGTCGTCGGCCCCGCATTCAAGGCAGCCGGACTGGACACCCAGATCATCCTGTTCGACCATAACTACAACTACGACGGGCAGGGCGACCAGCAGCGCTATCCGCTCAAGATCTACGCCGACGCCGAGGCATCCCAGTACACCGCCGGCTCCGCCTGGCACAACTACGGCGGCTCGGTGAGCGAGCTGGACTACATCCATTCGCAGGCCCCCGACAAAGGCATCTGGTTTACCGAGGCGTCCATCGGCACCTGGAACTACGACTACCACAAGTTCGCCGGCCAGTTCCAGGAAGACATGCGGGAGATAGTATTCGGCACCCTGAGCCGCTACGGCAAGGGCGTCACGCTCTGGAACATGATGCTGGACGACGAGCGCAAGCCGTACCGTCCCGGCGGATGCAGTACCTGCTACGGCGCGCTGCAGGTCTCGCACACGAACTACAGCTACGCGGGCACCCAGCGCCTGTCTCACTGGTACGACGTCGCACACCCGTCGGTGGCCATCAAGCCCGGCGCGGTGCGCATCGGCACCGAGGGCTACACCGCTTCCGGCCTGAGCTACCTTGCCTTCCGCAATCCGGACGGCTCCTACGGAGTGCTCGCAATGAACGAAGGCGGCGAGGACCGTCAGCTGGTCTTTGCCACCGACGAGCATTCGGTACACGTTGATGTTCCCGCAAAGAGTGTCGTTTCGGCACTTTGGAAGGATTAAAACTGGAAAGAATATGAAAAGACTTATTATAGCAGCAGCACTTGCAATCGCAACGCTCACGGCCTGCCAGCCCGAGGTACGGCAGGTAAAGTTCACCGACAAGGGCCCCGCCGTTACGGTTCAGTCCGTGGACGGGCTGGCCTATATGGGCGGCAGCATCGCCTTCGCGGTGGACATCACCGATGCGGAATTCACCCTTTCGACCCTCAAGGTCGAGCTGCTCTTCGACGAGAGCGTCGTTGAGAGCACAACCATACGCACCAAGGAGTACGGCGTGTACCAGGACTTCATCCGGGTGCCCCTCTACGCCAAAATCCCTGACGGCACGGCAACCCTGCGCTTCACCGCGCAGAACACCGGCCTCGGCATCACGGTGGTAGACAAGGACGTAGACATCAAGCGTCCCGACTTCGACAAGCTCTATGTGACCATAGGCGGCAAGGACCTGGAGTTCCCCAGGGTAGACAAGTATAAGTACGCCCTCACCGGGACCTTCCCCGCCGACGCGTCCACCACACTCCGCACCCCTAAGGTCAACGACAGGGGCGACGTGGTCACCCTCGGCTGGAGCGGCTCCGCCATCAACGCTTCCGAGACCCCCATCCCCTTCAAGATGGGCGCAGCGGGCACCTACACCATCGAGGCCGACCTCTGGGAGCTTACCGCATCGCCGCTCGGCAAGGGCAGCATAGACCTCTCCGAGAGCAATAACACGGGCGTATTCAACCTCGTGCCCGACACTCCCCTCCTCTTCCCCAACATTCCCACCATAGGCAGCTGGGAGCTCGATTACGACTTCTTCAACGTCACAAACGACGGTGTCGTAACCTTCAAGGCCATCGCCGGACTGTACAAGCTGCGGGTAGACTTCAGCAAGAAGTGGATAGAGGTGGAGGCCATGGAGAACGAAAACGACCGTGCCGAACTTGACGGCACCGATCCCGAGGCCATCTGGTGCATAGGCCAACAATTCGGCAAGCCCGGCATCGGCCCGAGCTGGAACACCACCGACGGCGCCTACTGCCTTGCGCAGGTGGCACCCGGCATCCACCAGTTCTCCCTCGTCTATGGCACGCAGCTGAGTTCCGGCTTCCGCATCAAGTTCTTCCACCAGAAGGGCTGGGGCCGCTCTGACTCCAAATGGGGCGGCGAATTCAAGAGCTACGCGGCAGTGAACGACGAGACCGGACTCTTCGACGTCGCCAGCACCGGCGATATAGCGGCGGCAAGCGGCAAGCAGCTCGAAGAAGGCATGGGTTACCGCTTCACTATAGACATCACCGGCGGAGTCGAGGCTGCGGTGCTCAACATCAAGAGCGTCAAGCTTACAGAGGGCCTGAGCATCAGCGTCAACGGCGTCAAGGCCAAGGGCGCGGGCGATGTGTACAAGGTGGCCCTCATCCCTCTCAAGCAGGGCGATGCGCTCTCCATCAGCGGCGACGCCGGAATAGACGGATTCGTGCCCGATCCCGACTTCATCACCCCGGACGGCAAGTTCAATGCGGTAGACGGCAACTACGCCATCGAGCTGCATCTTGACGCCACCAAGAAGAACGTGGAGTTTGCGAGGTTCTGGAGGGTGGACGATGCGGGCAACAACGTCAACCTCGAGGGCGGCGGCTGCTACTTCATGGGCGGCACCGTGGCATTCATCTATCAGAACGCCGATGTTCAGAAGTGGCCGGGAATCGTCAACTGGCCCGGCACCGGCGGTCTCCAGATGGCGCAGGTCAAGCCCGGCATCTTCCAGGTATCCGGATACGCCGTACCGGCGCTGGAAGGCGTCACCCCGTACGCCCGCTGGCAGACTGAGGCGATGAACGTCAAGTACTTCTACCAGGACGGCTGGGGCGGCGAGGCCAGCGGCGACCACGTGCTTACGGACCGCGCGCTGGAGCTCCTCGACCCTAACCGCGGCGACGTCGGCAACATCTACCTCAAGGAGGGTGTGACCCTCGAAGAGGGCGCCTTCTACGTGATGACGATAGACTTCACCGGCTGCACCATCTCCGGCGCCAGCCTCGCCTCCGGCAAAGAAGTCATCGACTTCTATAAGAAATAGCTGAATATCAACAACTTGCGTTTCGATCTCTGGGAGTTTTTCCCAGAGGTCGTTTCGTAAGTAGTTGATTTTAAGCGCAAATTGGGCGCAAGGATTCGCAAATTGCGTACGGGGATTCGGCCCAAGATGTTAAATTTGCAGGTATGAGACTCAACCGCATAATATTCCTGTTACTTCTCGGTGCCCTCTGTGCCTGCACCAAACCCGAGGAAATCACCCCTCCGCCGCCGGAGGAAAAAATCGCTATCACAGATCCCGACGACGAAACACAAAAGCCAGATAATCCCGTGACTCCGGCAGACCCGGACCGCGAGTACATAATCGTTGGCTACGCCACGTATTGGGACAAGACCATGCCCAATCCGTCGCTGCTGACCCATATCAACTACTCCTTCGCCCACATCAAGAGCGATTTCGAGAGCCTGGACATCAAGACTGAGAGCCGCCTTGGCAAGATAGCAGCCCTCAAGAAGACCAATCCCAAGCTCAAGGTCCTGCTCTCCGTGGGAGGCTGGGAGGCCGGCAACTTCTCCGAGATGGCGGCAGACGCCACCCACAGGCAGAACTTCTGCAACAACTGCCTCGCAGCGGTAAAGAAGTACGACCTGGACGGCATAGACCTGGACTGGGAGTACCCCACCAGTTCTTCCGCAGGCATATCGTCTTCCCCCAACGACACAAAGAACTTCAACCTGCTTGTAAGCGACCTGCGCAAGACCCTCGGAGACGACAAACTGGTTACCATGGCGTCGTCTGCAAGTGCCAAGTACATAGACTTCAAGACGGCGATCCAGTTTATGGATTACGTCAACATCATGACCTACGACATGGGCAAGCCGCCGTATCACAACGCAGGCCTTTACAAGTCGAGCAAGACAAAGCGCAGCTGCGACGAGTCCGTGGAGCTGCACTTCAAGGCGGGAGTGCCGTACGAGAAGATAGTCCTCGGCATCCCCTTCTACGGCCACGGCAACGGCAAGGAATTCAGCACGGACTGCGTAGACTACAACGAGATAAAGTTCGACGGCTTTGACAAGCGCTGGGACGACCAGGCAATGGTACCCTACCTCACCAACAAGTCGGGAGAAATGGTCCTCAGCTACGACGACCCCACCTCCGTGGGCCTCAAGGCAGACTACGTAAAGAAACGCGGCCTGCTCGGCGCGATGTATTGGAACATAGAGGCCGACGATTCCGACTGGAGCCTCTCCAAGGCCATCGCCGAGCGTCTGCTCAACACCTCGTCAGACACTGGCGACGAGGACGCATTCCTCGCCACCAACGAATATGTAGAGAAGTATCTAGAGGAGGTCAACTACACAGACACCGACTACAGTACCACCAAGATCCTCGGCTATCCCGGCGGCGGCCCCGGCACCGCAGACGTGCCCCCCACCTATACCATAAGCTGGGATGCATCGTCTTCCGGAGACCAGAAGCTGCGCCTGTGGGAAGGCACCTGGAGCAGGGAATTCACCGTTCCCGCCGGCACCGGCACCCATGACGTCACCAACCTGGTTCCGGGCGTGACTTACCAGTATATCGTCACGGCAAGCGACGAGTCTGTT
>JAFZXV010000187.1 GCA_017616595.1 Bacteroidales bacterium | reverse complement strand
GCTGTGCTTCTTCACCCTGCTCAAGACTGCCTGCTACTTCGGTTCCACGGCGGTTATGGTGCCCATCCGCACCGGGGTGGTTAAGGACTTGCGCAAAGAGCTGTACGACAAAGTGTTATCCTTGCCTCTCGGCTATTTCAGCCGTGAGCGCAAGGGCGATATAATGGCCCGGATGAGCGGCGACGTGCAGGAAGTCGAGAGTTCTCTCACGGCGTCTCTGGATATGCTCATCAAGAATCCCATCCTCATAGTGTTCTACATAGGCACGCTGTTCTTCATCTCCTGGCAGCTTACGCTCTTCGTGCTGGTGTTCGCTCCGCTGATGATGTGGCTGATGGGGGTGCTCGGGCGCAGGCTCCGCCGCCAGTCGGCCGACGCCCAGGCCCGCTGGAGCGACACTATGAGCCAGGTTGAGGAGACCCTGGGCGGTCTGCGCGTCATCAAGGCATTCCTGGCAGAGAAGCGTATGTCCGGGCGCTTTGACGGCGTAACGGACGACATGCGTCGCCTGAATTCCCGCGTAGCCACCCGCCAGGCGCTGGCCCATCCCGTGAGCGAATTCCTCGGCACTGTGATGATTGCGGTGGTGCTTTGGTTCGGCGGTACACTCATCCTTGCCGACCGCGCCACCATCGACGCTCCCACATTCATATTCTATATGGTGATGCTGTATAGCGTCATCCAACCTATCAAAGACTTTTCCAAGGCGGCATACGGCATCCCCAAGGGCCTTGCCAGCATGGACCGCATAGACGCTATCCTTCAGGCAGTCAACGATATAGAAGATCCGGACGAGCCCCTGCCGCTTTGCGGTTTCAACGGCAGGATAGTGTTCGAGCACGTGTGCTTCAGCTATGCGGACGGCACGCCCGTGCTTCAGGATATCAACCTGGAGATTCCCAAGGGCAGCACCCTGGCCATAGTGGGTGCGTCCGGTGCGGGCAAATCCACCTTGGCAGACCTGATAGCCCGTTTTTACGATGTTAGCTCCGGGCGCATAACGATAGACGGCATTGATGTACGCGACGTTGCGGTACGTGATTTGCGTTCCCTGCTCGGGTACGTAAACCAGGATCCGATTTTGTTCAACGATACCGTTTTCAACAACATAGCCTTCGGCAAAGCGGACGCCACCCTGCAGGACGTGCAGGCGGCGGCCCGTATTGCCAACGCCTGCGAGTTCGTCGAGGGCAAGGAAGGAGGCTACTATGCCACGGTGGGCGACAGGGGAACCCTCCTCAGCGGCGGCCAGCGCCAGCGTCTGAGCATAGCGCGCGCCGTGCTCAAGAATCCCCCCATCCTCATCCTTGACGAGGCCACGGCATCGCTCGACTCAGAGGCTGAGCGCAGCGTCCAGGACGCGCTGGACCGCCTTATGAGCAGCCGTACCACAATAGCCATAGCCCACCGCCTGAGCACCATAAAGGGCGCAGACGAGATAATAGTCCTGGACGGAGGCCGCATAGTGGAACGCGGCCGCCACGAAGAACTGCTCGCCCTGGGCGGTTATTATAAGAAACTTTACGATATGCAATCCCTATGAAACGTACCACGTTATTCAAGATACTTACGCTTTTGTACATAGCGGCCGTGGCGGTGTTCTGCTTTGCCAATTTTTCTTCTCTCCCCATAGCTCCGGGCAAGATACTCGGGCTGGATGCAGACAAAGTGGTCCACTTCCTGATGTTCTTCCCGTTCCCGATCCTGGCGTATCTGTCTTTTCCGCTGGACAAACGCGGACTCGTGTTTACGTTATTCATAATAGTGCTGATCTTTGCGGTGGGCTGCGGTCTCGCCGGCATTACTGAATACGTGCAGGGCAAGCTCCCGTACCGCACCATGGACATCAACGACTTCAAGGCCGATATGCTCGGCCTCTTGTCCGCATCTCTCATAACCTTCCTTCTCAGGCTCTTTACCCATCCGCGCAAGAATGCTTAAACGCAGGCTGCTCATATCGGTGCTCATGCTCATGGCCCTGCCCCTATTCGGCCAGGGAGTGCCGCGTGCAGCCGATTTTGCCGTTGTTTGCGACACCCTCACGGCCCGCTGCAACAGGCACTTCGGCGTGATTTCCCGTGTGACGCTGGAGCGTGTGATGCTGGTGGAAGACAAGTTGGACTGCATCTTCTCCCGCAACCTTGCAGACTATCCCTGGCATAAGGAAGACGTGGAGTGGTTTGCCAGTGAGTTCTCAAAAGAGGCGGAACCGTCGCTCAGGGGCCATAGCCCCGGACGCTTCTTTACCATAGGCGGCACATTGGAAGACCTCTCCACCCCTGTGCTCACCCGCAACGGCAAATCGCCGGAGTTTGGGTACACCGTTGCCAATACTCCCCGCATCCCGCTTGTGCGGCGTACTCTGGCGCAACGCATCAGCAAAGGCCTGAGCGGCCGGCACATCGCCCTGTGGCAGAGCCACGGCCTGTACTACAACGAGGAACAGGACATCTGGCGCTGGCAGCGGGCCACCCTCCACCGCACCGTGGAAGATATGTACACGCAAAGCTATGTGCTTGACTATCTGATACCTATGCTGGAGAACGCCGGGGCTTATGTAATGACGCCCCGCGAGCGCGACGTACAGCGTCAGGAGGTCATCTGCGACAACGACTCCACCTTTGTCCGCCAGGTCCTTGGAGCGCCTCTGCGCCTCCCCGGTAACTACCGGGAGAGCGGCATTTGGGAGAAAGGTGCCACCGGCTTTGCCGACCTCAAGCAGGTCTACGACATTACGGACAATCCCTTTACGATGGGCACCACCCGCACCGCCGCCTGCAGCCCCGTCGTGGGTTCCCGCGCCGTCTGGACGCCCGTTATCCCGGAAAGAGGGGAGTACGCGGTGTACGTGAGCTATGCCAGCAGTCGCAACAGCTGCCGGTCCGCCAGATATACGGT
>JAFZXV010000186.1 GCA_017616595.1 Bacteroidales bacterium | reverse complement strand
TGCCATGCTGCCGAGAGGATAGAGCTCGCGGGTAATCATGAACTCATAGGCCTTCTTGGTGCCCTTGCCGGTGATGAATCCGTCCACGGAGACATCTTCCCAGCCCCACTCGCTGGTGTTGGGCGCGCCTGCATACTTGAGCTGGGTGGGGTTATACTCTACGACCTCGCCGGCTGTAATGACGTCAGCCTCGGTCAAGAGGTCTACGCAAGGGGTCTCGCCCTGGTCCCAGGAGCCGTTCCAGCCACCGGTGGCGGTGTCGTTGTCGCCGTTGAAGTAGAAGTGGAAGTGAGCGTCGTCGGGTGCGCCGTCATAGTCGTCGAAGTTGAACTCTACATAGCAGAAGACATAGGTCTCGTCTGCGTAGACTTTGAGGACTTTGAGGTCGGGCTTTGCGGCCTCGTCTGCGCACTTGGCTACGATGAGCTTGGAAGCGTCTATCTTTGCCCAGTCGTCGAAGTTGCCGTCGATGGTGATGGGAACAACATACTCCTCCGGCTCGGGATCATTGTTGTTATTGTTGTTGTTGTCGTCGGGATTGTCGACGGGCTTTTTCTCGCAAGCTGCGAAAACCATCGCTGCGATGGTCAGGAAAGCAAATAACTTTTTCATTTTTTTAAAATATGGTTGGTTAATAAGATGCCTGATATTTATGCGGATACTGTTTCTACATTGATATTCAATGCTTTGAGCTGGTTCTTGACGGTGGGGGAGAGGTTGTCGTCCGTGATAACGGTGTTGATCTTGTCCGGCATTGCGATGAAGGCCAGGGCCCTCTTGTTTATCTTGCTGGAATCGAACACCGCGATGACCTCGCGCGCCCTGGAAATCATAACCTGGTTGGTGCTTGCCTCCTCTACGTTGGGAGTGGAAAGGCCCGCCTCCACGCTGAAGCTGTCTACGCCGAGGAAGAGCTTGTCGCAGTAGAAAAGCTTGAGGTTGGACTCTGCCAGGGAACCCACGGTGCTGAGGCTCGTTTCACGCACGCTGCCGCCCATGAGCATGACCTTGAAACGCTTGTACTTGAGGGCCTCGAGCATTGCGTTGATGGAGTTGGTGATGATGGTAAGGTCGTTGAAACGCTCCAGATGGCGTGCAACCTCAAGGGCGGTCGTTCCGGAGTCTATCATGATGGTGTCCCCATCCTTGATGTGCGCTGCGGCGGCGCGGCCGATGGCCTCTTTCTCCTTGGTGTTGACAAGGCGCTTGAAGCTGATGTTGCGCTCCTCGGTCTCTGCCGAGCTGGCGGAGGCGCCCATGATGGCTCCGCCGTGCACGCGGATCAGAAGCTTGCGCTCCTTGAGGATACGGAGGTCTTTGCGTATGGTGACTTCCGAAACGCCGAACTGCTTGCTGAGCTGCGCGACGGTTACTGTAGAATCCTCGCGGAGCCTTTGCAGGATGGCTGAGCGGCGCCCTTGAGCAGTGTCGTAAATGTTCATCTCGGACTAAATTTGCCGCAAATATAATACATTTTTGATTCGAAACAAAATGAAATGCTTTTTTATTTTTAATTCGAAACCCATGCAGTACACGACGCGCTTTTTAATTATATTTGTAAGACTGACCAAATAGAACAGCAATGAAGCACTACGACATCGCCGCCATAGGCGAACTCAATGTTGACATCATCCTCAACGGAATCGAATCGGAGCCGGAAATCGGCAAGGAAAAGTTTGCAAAGTCCATGACCGTAACCCTCGGCAGCTCCACCGCCATCTTTGCGGCCAACGCCGCATCCCTCGGCAGCAAGGTCTGCTTTGTTGGCATGATAGGACGCGACTCCTTCGGCTCCCTGGTGCGGGAATCCCTGGAGGCCCGCGGCGTAGACACATCCTATCTTGTAGAAGGGGACACCCCCACCGGCGCCACCATCTGCATGAGCTACGGAGAAGACCGCGCCAACCTTACCTATCAGGGCTCGATGGACGTCATGGGCTTTGACGACATAGACCTCTCTGTCTTCGACAATACCTCCCACATCCACCTCAGCTCCCTCTTCATGCAGTCCGGCCTCCTGCGCGACATCCACAAGATCCTGGACCTCGCAGCCGCCAAGGGCGTTACCGTGTCTCTGGACACCCAGTGGGACCCTGTGGAGAAGTGGGCCCTGGACTACAAGACCGTGCTTCCCAAGATTACGGTCTTCATGCCCAACGAGAAAGAGCTCCAGGCCCTCACCGGCACCTCCAACCTTGAAGATGCAATAGCCGCCGTGCTGCCTTATCTGGGCAACGCCATGCTCCTCAAATGCGGATCCGAGGGCTCCGTCCTCATCCGCAAAGACGGCTCCCGCAACGTGCTTCCCGCCTTCCTCAACAAAGACGTCGTAGATGCCATAGGCGCGGGAGACAGCTGCAACGCAGGCTTCGTGAGCGCATTCGTAAAGGGCCTCCCGCTCGAGGAGTGCCAGCGCACCGGCAACCTCACCGGCGCCGTAAACACCACCGCTGCCGGCGGCACCGGCGCCTTCTCCTCGCTGGAGGCCGTGCGCAAGGTCTGCCGTGAGCGTTTCGGAACCGAAATCAAACTCTGATATGAAACACTTACTTCCGCTTCTCGCCCTGCCTGTTCTGCTCGCTTCCTGCTGCGGCACGATTCCCGCGGACCGTCTGCTTCTTGATGGCAGACAGGTCGGCGCAAAGGTAATCGCCATAACCCGGAATGTAGAAGACCCGGCCCTCCCCGGAATGGCCATCCGCGAGGTCTGCTTTGTCAATGAGGGCAAGAGCCCCATAACCATAGACGCCATGGAAACCTCCGCAATAGAGGTCAAGGGCGCCGAGGTCTGGACTTTCCAGCCCAGCTCCACAGGGGAGCGCAAAGACTGGCTATTCCCGGTAGAGGACGGTTTCTATCAGCGCAACTACCTGGGAATGAACGACCCCGACTACGGTGGCGGCATCCCCATGGTCTGCCTCTGGACGCGCGAATGCAACCTCAGCGTGGGCGTTGCCGAGCCCGTCCTGCGCCTGGTCTCCATGCCGGTATCCCGCAATAAAGGCGTAACCCGTGCCTGCATCCGCCAGGACTTTGAAGAGCCCGTGGTGCTGGAGCCCGGAGATACCCTACGCGCCTGCAAGCAGTTCATAATCAGCTCCCAAGGAGATTTCTTCAACCCTCTGAGGGAGTTCTCCCAGTATATGCAGAAGACCTACGGCTTCCAGCCGCCCGTGTCGCCCGCAGACGCCTTTGAGCCCGTGTGGTGCGCCTGGGGCTACGAGCGCACGTTTACCGTTGACGAGGTAATCGGCACCCTGCCCAAGGTCGTGGAGCTCGGCTTCAAATGGGTGGACGTAGACGACGGCTACCAGATATGCGAGGGCGACTGGAGCGCAAACGACCGCATCGGCCCGGATGGCATGCGACGCATGACTGACGCCATCCACGCCGCCGGCCTCCGCGCCAAGCTCTGGTGGGCCCCTATGGCGGCAGACCCGGAGAGCAGCCTTGCCGCAAATCATCCCGAGCTGCTGCTGGTGCAGAAAGACGGCTCGCACGAAGACATCAGCTGGTGGGACAGCTGGTACCTCTCTCCCGTCAACCCGTACACCATGGACTATACGCTGGACCTGGTGGACCAGTTCCTGGTCAAATGGAACTTCGACGGCTTCAAGCTGGACGGCCAGCACCTCAACCTCTGCGCACCCGACTATAATCCCGCCAGCGGCCTGCAGTATCCCGAGGAGGCCTGCGAGCGTCATCCCGAGTTCTTCAAGGGCATATACGAGCGCGCCCAGGCAGACAAGCCCGGCTCCGTGGTGCAGGTATGCCCCTGCGGCTGCGCCGTCAACTTCTACTACCTGCCTTACTTCAACCAGGCGGTGGCGTCGGATCCTACCTCCAGCGCCCAGATACGCCAGAAGCGCAAGACTTACGCCGCAATGTGCCCTCAGCTTGCTTATTACGCAGACCATGTGGAGCTCAGCGACGGCGGCCTCGACTTTGCCTCCCAGATAGGCGTGGGCGGCATCATCGGCACAAAGTTCACCTGGCCCGAGCCCAATCCCGACGCCACGGAGAACGGCGGCAGCCTCCTTACCCCGGAGAAGGAAAACCTGCTCCGCAAGTGGGTCCCCATCTACTCCTCCAAGATGCTTTCTACTGGCGAGTATCTCAACCTTTACGACATAGGCTTCGACAAGCCGGAATCACACGTGATTGCCAAAGACGGCGCCATGTACTACGCCTTCTACGCTCCGTCCTGGGACGGAGAGCCCATCACGCTCCGTGGCCTTGAGGCACGTAAATACACTGTTACGGAGTATACCCTTGACGAGCCCCGTACATACGAGGTGGATGGCCCGGATCCGGTAATCCGCCCCACCTTCGAGGGCAACTACCTCATAGAAGTGAAATAATGCTGATAAACTGATAATCAATCCTTTCATATGAAACAAATCTTCAAACTGATTGCCCTCGGCGCCATCCTCGCCACGGCACTTGCATGTAGCGGCAACGACCCTTACGGCTACACCATCAAGAACAACCAGGTTGTGTACAACACACCTCCGCGTCCTGCAGACCAGCAGTCCATGCTGGGTTTCAAGTGCGACCCTATAGAGAACGTGCGCGTAGGCTTCATCGGGCTCGGTATGCGCGGCCCCGGTGCCGTGGAGCGCTTCTGCTTCATTGACGACGCCACCATCGTCGCTCTCTGCGACCTCTACGAAGACAGGGTTGAATCCGCCCAGCAGATACTCGACCGCCACGGACGTCCCCGTGCGGAAGGCTATTGGGGCGAGGAGGGCTACAAGGAGCTCTGCGCCCGCGAGGATATCGACCTCGTTTATCTGGCCGTCCCCTGGCAGCTTCACACTCCCTTTGCAGTGTATGCCATGGAGCATGGCAAGCACGTCGCCATAGAGGTTCCCGCAGCCACCAGCATCAAGGAGTGCTGGGATCTTGTAAACACCTCCGAGCGTACCCGCAAGCACTGCATGATGCTCGAGAACTGCTGCTACGACTTCTTTGAACTGACCTGCCTCAACATGGCCCAGCATGGCCTCTTTGGAGAGATTGTCCACGTAGAGGGCTCATACTGCCACAACCTTGATCCTTACTGGGACTACTATCAGGGAGACTGGCGTATGACATACAACCGTGAGCACCACGGCGACTGCTATCCCACCCACGGCATCGGCCCTGTCTGCCAGGATCTCAACATCCACCGCGGAGACAAGATGGACGTCCTCGTAGCCATGGATACCGACGCCTTCAAGGGACAGGAAACCTGCGACAAGCGTTATGGCGAGGGCAAATACAAATATGCCAACGGAGACAACACCTCCACCCTTATCCGTACCCGCAACGGCAAGACCATACTTGTGGAGCATGCTGTCGTAACCCCCAGGCCTTACAGCCGTATGTATCAGGTAATGGGCACCGAGGGCTTTGCCAACAAGTATCCCAACGAGGGCCTTGCACTCGGTTCCACCGTTCCTTCGGAGGTCAATATCTATAACCTCGACGCAGAAGAGTACATGAGCGACGCCGCCCGTGATGCACTCATGGTAGAGTACCAGCATCCTATCACCAAGGAAGGCGGCCTCGCAGAGAAGGCAAAGACCGTAGGCGGCCACGGCGGTATGGACTTCATCATGGACTACCGTCTCATCTACTGCCTGCATAACGGCCTTCCTCTCGACCAGGACGTCTACGACGCCGCCGAGTGGAGCTCACTCGTAGAGCTTACCGAGGTTTCCATCAACAACGGTTCCATGCCGGTAGTGATGCCCGACTTCACCCGCGGCGAGTGGAACAAGCTCAACGGCATCAACTTCGCTATGGCTGAATGAACGCTGTAACTGTAACAATCATAATTGCGGCTGCCATTCTTGTGGCAGTCGCAATTGTTTGGATCTTGACGTCAGGGGCGGCGAGGGCGCGTTTTGCGGCTGCGCTGGCGGCAAAGGATGCCGAGATAATACGCCGTGAGGCGGAAACCGGCACCGTGCAGGCGCTGCTGCAGAGCGAGCGCGAGCAGCACGCAAAGGCGCTGGAAGAGCTTAAGGCAAGCCAGCAGGAGGCCATAGCGGCCGCAAAGACAGCCCTTGCGCTGGAGAACGAGAAAGCGCTCAAGGCGCGCGAGGAGGCCCTCAAGAAAGAGGCGGCGGAAACCCTCAAGAACGTTACAGGAGGGCTGGACAAAGACATCCGCGAGATGAAACTCGCCTTCGAGGCCCAGAAGAAGGCCCATACGGAAGACAGCACCTCCATCAAGACAAAGTTCGAAGAGACCGTCAATTCCCTCCGCTCACAGACCGAGTCCATCGGTTCCCAGGCAGAGAATCTGGCCAAGGCTCTAAAGGGCGGCAACAAGATGCAGGGTATCTTTGGAGAAACGGTCCTGGAGAACATCCTCAAGGCCGAGGGCCTGCGCCCCGGGCACGATTACGACACCGAGTTCTGGCTGCGCGACAAGGACGGCCAGCTGCTCGTGAACGAAGAGACCGGCAAGCGTCTGCGCCCCGACTTCGCCCTGCATTTCCCGGACGACACAGATGTGCTGATAGACTCCAAAGTGTCTTTGAGCGCGCTCTCGGACTACTTTGCGGCAGACTCGGACGAGGCCCGCGCCGACGCCGCCCGCCGCAATCTGGAGTCTGTGGTCAATCACGTCCGCGAGCTTACAGGCAAGGAGTACCAGAAGTTCGTCAAGTCCCGCAAGACGCTGGACTATGTTATAATGTTCATCCCCAATTACGGGGCCTATCAGCTCGCAAAGCAGAGCGATCCCGAGCTCTTTGCCAAGGCGTTTGCACAGAATGTGCTCATCACCACGGAAGAGACGCTCATCCCGTTCCTGCGCCTCATACGCACCGCCTGGGTGCAGAAGGAGCAGATGGAGAACGTGGCCGAGATAGTGGACGCCGCCCAGCGTATGGTAGACCGCGTAGCCCTTTTCTGCGAAGACAACGCCAAGGTGCAGAAGTCCCTGGAAGACGTTCTGGACGAGTTCAAGTCCAACACCTCTCGCCTGGTAGACGGCCGCCAGAGCATAGTGCGCGCCGCCCTTGACGTAGCAAGCCACGGAGTCCGGCCCACGAAGCGGGAGCTTCCCGCTCCGGCGCCTCTCTCAGAATAAAAAAAGACCTCGGGAATCGAGGTCTTTTTTTATTCTATATCAATACTTTACAGCTGGGGACCGGCGGCTACCAGAGCCTTGCCTGCCTCGTTGCTCTCGTATTTCTTGAAGTTCTTGATAAAGCGGCCTGCGAGATCCTTGGCCTTCTCTTCCCAGATTGCGGGATCGGAGTAGGTGTCGCGAGGATCGAGGATGCCGGTATCTACGCCCTCGAGTACGGTGGGAACCTCAAAGTCGAAGTAAGGGATCTTCTTGGTGGGAGCCTTGTCTATGCTGCCGTTGAGGATGGCGTCGATTATTCCGCGGGTATCCTTGATGGAGATACGCTTGCCGGTGCCGTTCCATCCGGTGTTCACGAGGTATGCCTTGGCGCCGCTCTTCTCCATTCTCTTGACGAGCTCCTCTGCGTACTTGGTAGGATGCAGCTCGAGGAAGGCCTGGCCGAAGCAGGCGGAGAAGGTAGGGGTAGGCTCGGTGATGCCGCGCTCGGTACCTGCGAGCTTGGCGGTGAAGCCGCTGAGGAAGTAGTACTTGGTCTGCTCGGGGGTGAGGATGCTCACGGGAGGCAGCACGCCGAATGCATCGGCGCTCAGGAAGA
>JAFZXV010000185.1 GCA_017616595.1 Bacteroidales bacterium | reverse complement strand
TCGGCGGCAATTGCCTGGATGTTCTTGAGGGTCTCGAACACGCAGTACTCGGAGGCGATGCCGCAGACGGTAACCTCGTCGCCGGGGGCAAACCAGTCCTGCGTGGAGGGCGTAAGGTCTGCAAATGCGCCGTACTGCTCTACAAGATGGCCCTTGTGGTAAAAGCGCATCTTGCCTTCTTCCAGGTCTTTGACCACTGAGTCCGGGATTGCCGCACCTACGGTGTGATGCACGCAGTGCACGGGCCAGGGGCCGCCCTGTTCCTTGAATGAGCAGTGGCCCACGGAATGCCAGTCGAGGGTGAAGTACACCAGGTCGTAATTGTGTTTTGCGCCGTTTATTACGGGAATGACGCTGCCGGAGCCGGGAACGGCCAGGGAGCCGTCGATGAAATCGTTCTGCAGGTCTACTGCAACAAGAATCTTTCTCATATTGCAAAGATAATCATTCTACTTTATATCAGCCTCGTATTCTATCTTCTGCCCCGGCACAAGGCGGCTGCAGGAGATGGAAAGCACAGGCTTGTCTGATACGGAAGGGTTGGGGACGGCCACCCAGAGGGAGTCTCCGGGCATAAGGTCCCGGAGGTTGTAGCTGCCCTGCTTGCCGTCTACGTCAAGATAGGCGTCGTAATAAATGGGGGCCACGCCGGCGTTTTTGATAAATACGGCAGCTCCGGTGCCGGGCTTTACGCGCAAGTCTTTGATGCGGTACCTGTAACCCATTGACTGAGAGGCCTCTATGATGCGCGGCCACTTCTGGTGGGTGGGCTGGTCGGCACCTATTATGAAAGACAGGTGATACTTGGCAACCTCGTCTTCAAAGCGGCGGCCGTACATCCCGGCGGTATCCAGGCAGTGCTTCTGGTCGTAATTGGTGTAGTAGCTGAACTCCCCTCCTTCCGGCGAGGACTTGTAGCGGTCTTGCCCGAAGAAGAGCCAGCTGCGGCGATTGTAGTCGTCGTGGTCTTCGCACATGAAGGAATCGTCAAAGTTGCCGAAGCGCACGTCCAGCAGCTCGGGCTGCTTCTTGAAGGGGCTGTACTTGTTGTCCGCCGCGTCTATGGAAATCAGCCAGGGGGTATTCTTGAACCACTTGGGCATATTGCCGATGAACTCGGCCTGGAACTCCTTGCTGGGGAAGGTCTGGCCGAGGACGAACGGGCCGTCGTAGATGTGGTACTCCGCCCAGAGGCCGAATCCGGTCTCCAGGAAGGCTATGCGGGGGTCGTTGTCGTAGCGCTCGGCAAAGAGGCGGTAGAACTCCATATGGAAGCGTTGCAGCTCCTCGCAGCGCCAGTCCGGGAACCAGGTCCTGTGGCCTCCGTCGGCCTTGCCGTAGGTCTCTTCGTACCCGGGCCATGCTTTGATGTAGTCGGGCACGGCGCACTGGTAGCCGGGGTAGGTGTAGCGGAAGCGCAGGATGGCCTGATGGCCGTTGGCGGCAACCTTCTCCAGCAATCGGTCCACCACAGTCCAGTCGTAGACGTCTTTCTCTTTGCAGACGTCGCTATACAGCATATAGGAGAATTCCAGGCTGATGTAGCCCTCCGGGCCCTTTGTCTGGCCGGTCCAGAGCACGATGCCCGTCATGGGCTGCACGCCGTGGAGCTCGGAAACAAGGGGCACACGCGTGTAGGATTCGTATTCGGCGGGAATCTCTTCTTCCGCAGGAACGATCTCCGCAGGCTTGCAGGCCACCGCCAGGATGGCAAAAAGGAAAAGCAGCTTTTTCATCTCAGTTGGTTTTATAATCGGTCCTGCAGCGGCGCAGCTTGTCCGAGCTGCCGCCGTACAGAAGCTCCCACTCCCCTTCCATGGGCACCATATCGCCGACGTCTTCCGACCAGCCGAGGAAGACCTCGGAGTCGAGGGGGAATTCTACCTTGACCCTCTTGCCGGCGGGGATGAAGACGCGCTTGAAGCCGCGCAGCGACTTCTGCGGACCGTCCACGTCGGCAGGCCTGCGGGTGTAGAGTTCTACAACAGCCGTGCCGGCACTCTTGCCGCAGTTACGCACGGGGACTATGAGTTTGCCGTCTTTGACGCGGGCGCGGCCATAGCGGAAGCGGGTGTAGCTGAGGCCGTAGCCGAAGGCGTACAGAGGCTTGCCGGTAAAGTAGCGATAGGTGCGCCCGTGCATATCATAATTCTCATAATCTGGCAGTTGCTCCACGTTGCGGTAGAATGTGACGGGGAGTTTGCCGGAGGGATTGTAATTGCTAAACAGCACGTCGGCTATTGCATCTCCTCCTTCCTGCCCGGGATACCAGGCCTGAAGGATGCCGCAGCAGCTTTCCGTTTCCGGCTCCAGGCCCATTGCAGAGCCGGAGAAGTTGACGAGAATGACCTTCTTGCCGGCATCGTGCAAAGCCCTGAGCAGGCTGCGCTGGGCCTCGGGGAGTTCCAGGCTCGTGCGGTCTCCCCCGCGGAAGCCGGGAATCTCGACATCCATCTCCTCCCCTTCCAGGCGCGGCGAGATGCCACCGGCAAAGACAACTATGTCTATGCCCTTGAGGCTGTCCAGCACCGCGGCAACGTCTGCTGCCGGGGTAACGAGGCCGCAGCCCGCAACGGTCACAAGATCCGGGATGCGGCGGCTCAGGGCATCCTTGAGCGTGGTGGTGCTGTCCGGGATGGGGTTGTAGTTGCCCCACTGCATCTCGGCATCATCGGCATTGGGGCCGACGAGGGCTATGCGGGCATCGCTCCTGAGGGGCAGGATGCCGCGGCGGTTCTGCAGCAGGACGATGGACTCGCGAGCGGCCTCCAGGGCGAGGGCACGATGGGCAGGGCCTTCGACTATATCGTCCGGCAGGTCGTTCCAGAGGGAGATGCCGTCAAGCTCGCCAAGGCGGATGCGGGCGGCGAGGATGCGCACCAGGCTGCGGTCTACGTCGGCCTCGTCCAGCAAGCCACGGCGTACGGCGTCGGGAATCTGGTCGTATGCGCTGCCGCATTCGAGGTCGGTGCCCGTGTGCACGGTGGCGGCAACGGCGCTGGCCGCATCGGGGCAGTATTCGTGAAAGCCCGGCTTGTAGATGTCGGCCACGGCCCAGCAGTCGGAGACCACGAGGCCCTTGTAACCCCACTCGCCCCGGAGTATGGTGTTGATGAGATAGTCGTTGGCGCCGCAGGGTACGCCGCGGAAGCGGTTGTACGCTATCATCACCTCACGCACGCCGGCTTTGGTCACGAGGTCTTTGAAGGCGGGGAGATAGGTCTCACGCAG
>JAFZXV010000184.1 GCA_017616595.1 Bacteroidales bacterium | reverse complement strand
GGAACAAATGTACCGGTTCCTCCTTTCCAGCCGTCGCAACATAGTGCTTTGCGGAATGCCGTCCAGCGGCAAAAGCACAGTGGGGCAGGCCCTTGCCGCCCGGCTGGGCATGCCGTTCACAGACACCGACGACGTAATACGCACTCACGCCGGGATGGATATTCCGCAAATCTTTGTCCTGGAAGGCGAGGCTGGCTTCCGCCGGAGAGAACGCATTGCCGTGCAGGGCGTTGCCGGCGAGCAGGGCTTTGTTGTGGCCACAGGCGGGGGAACGGTGCTGGACCCGTCCAATGTGCGTGCCCTCAAACGCAGCGGCATCCTTGTCTTCCTGGACAGGGCTCCGCAGCTGCTGGAACCTACCGCAGACCGCCCCTTGTCCCGGGACCGTGCCGCACTGGAGCGCCTCTACGCCCAGCGGCTGCCCGTTTATATTGCCGCCGCCGACGCAAGAATTTCCAACGACGGTGCTTTAACAGATACCGTAGAATCCATAATCGGCTATGCTCAGCAAGGATAAGAAGATATTGATTGTAGGCCTTGGGCTCATAGGAGGCAGCTACGCGGAGGCTCTGCGCCGCTCCGGCTACGCCGTGGGCGCAATCACCCGCTCGCAAAGCTCCATAGACTACGCCCTGGAGCAGGGGCTGATAGACGAGGGCACCACCGAGGTTACGCCGGAATTCGCCGGCCGCTGGGACATAGTTGTATTTGCCCTTTACCCCCATGTGCTTCTGGAATGGCTGGAAAAGTATCAGCATTGCCTCAAGGACGGAGCCCTGCTTACCGACGTTACCGGCGTAAAATGCGCCGTGGTATATGACATACAGCGTATGCTCAGGCCCGGTCTGGAATTCATCGGCGCGCACCCCATGGCAGGCCGCGAGGTTTATGGCGTGCGCAATGCAAGCAGCGCTATCTTCCAGGGAGCCAACTACATAGTAACGCCCACGGATGCCAATACACCCGGGGCAATCGCCACTTGCGAGGAACTTGGCCGCACCCTGGGTTTTGCCCGTGTCAGCCGCCTCAGCCCCGAGCGGCACGACGAGATTGTGGGCTTCCTCAGCCAGCTGACCCACTGCATAGCGGTTGCCCTGATGACCTGCAAAGACACCGGGCACATGTACGGATATACCGGCGACTCGTTCCGGGACCTCACCCGCATTGCCCGCATAAACGAGCAGATGTGGAGCGAGCTGTTCCTGCTCAACAGAGACGAGCTGCTGCAACAGATAGACCTTTTTACCTCCCGCATGGGAGAGATAAGAGATGCGATAGCCTCCGGAGACACCGAGGCGCTGCAGGCCCTGATGCGCCTCTCGACGGAGCGCAGGGCGCTTTTTGACAAGTAGAGTATGAATATGGTTTTCAAGCGCGAGCTCTTCAGCCCGCAGGAACTAAAGAGAATGTACGGCGTGCCCGAGGCCGCCGCCGCAAACAAGGCCGCCAACGACAAGGCAATACGCTCGGTCCTGGACGGGACATCCGGCAAGATGCTGCTCGTCATAGGCCCTTGCAGCGCAGACAGGGAAGATTCCGTCATAGATTACATCAGCCGCCTGCGTCCCCTTCAGGACGAGGTTGCAGACAAGATAGTCATAGTGCCGCGCATCTACACAAATAAGCCCCGCACCACCGGCGCAGGCTACAAGGGAATGCTCCATCAGCCGGACCCGATAGCCAGCCCGGACCTTTTCAAGGGGCTCGTGTCCATACGCAAGCTCCACCTGCGCGCCCTTGTAGAGACCGGTTTTTCCTGCGCGGACGAGATGCTCTATCCGGAGAACCACCTCTTCCTGTCCGACCTGCTGTCTTACGTGGCAGTTGGCGCCCGCAGCGTGGAAGACCAGCAGCACAGGCTCGTGGCCAGCGGCCTGGACATCCCCGTAGGCATGAAGAATCCAACCGGGGGAGACCTCAGCGTGATGATGAATTCCATCCGCGCCGCCCAGCACGGCCACAGCTTCATCTATCGCAACTGGGACGTAGAGAGCACCGGCAACCCCTATGCTCATGCCATCCTCAGGGGGTATGTGGACAGCCACGGCACGGCGCACCCCAATTATCACTACGAGACGTTGCGTCGCCTTGCCGACCTGTACGCCGAGGGCGGATTCGTAAACCCCGGAGTGATTGTAGACTGCAACCATTCCAATTCCGGCAAACACTTTGAAGAGCAGGGCCGCATAGCCAAGGAGGTGCTGCACAGCACCCGGGAGTGCTCAACCGTAGGCGCGCTCGTAAAAGGCTTGATGATAGAATCTTACATAGAAGACGGCTGCCAGTCCAGCGGCGAGCACGTGTATGGCAGGTCCATTACCGATCCGTGCCTCGGATGGGAAAAGACCCGCACCCTTGTGCTGGAGCTTGCCAACCTTCTGCCCTGATATGCAATTCAAAGCGTTTTACAGCCGTCCGGTCCAGGTTTATAACCTCCCGGGATTCCGTCCGGCAACGGTAGACCGCAGATATCTTAAGGACATCGGCGCAGATGTGGAGCCCTCCGACGCTACGGTAGAGGGGCTCGTGCGCGGCTCGCAGATGCTTGCAGACAAACTTGCAGCACGCACGCTGATCCCGCAGACCTCATTCGAAACGGAGTCCATAGACCCGTTGTCCGTGATTCCGGAAATCCATAACTATACAGGCCGCTGCCCTGCGCTCACCTACGAAATCAATCCCGTGCGCGGTTGCGGCGTAGGCTGCCAGTACTGCCTGGTAACAGACGGCGTGCACGTGCAGAATCTTGTGGCATACGACAATTACCATCTGTATGTGAGGGAGTTGCTGGATCGGTTCAACGGTCCGGGGAGCGAAAATTCCAACCATTATTACTACTTCTCTCCCAAGACAGAGGCCTTCCAGGAGGCAACCCTGCTGACGGGCATCGCCCACAGGATACTTCTGGAATTCATAGACCATTTTGAGCGTTGCCCGCAGTCCCGCGCGCGGCTGTTCGTGGCGTCCAAGGCAGGGGCCAGGCACCTGCAGCACAAGTGGAACGGAGTTTCCGTGCTGGAGCTTTTCGGCCGCCTGCGCGGCAAGATGCAGTTCAATACCAGCGTATCGGTCATGCCCGATGCATTCCGGGACATCCTGGAGCCATATGCGGCGCCTCTGAGCGAGCGTCTGGAGGCCGTGCGGCTTTGCCGCGAGGCCGGTGTGCAGGCCAACTCGGCACTGGTGCAACCCATCGTGATACCGTATCTTACGGAAGACCGCATAGCGGAATTCTTCGGCGCCCTGCATTCCGCCGGCATCATCAATTACAAGCCTGAGTTCCTCACCGCCTGCATGGAGAACCTGGCGCTCCTTGGGCAGTATCTGGGGTATTTCGATAAAGATCTGGAACGCCAGCTATACGAGGCCTACCTCAGCCCTTCCAACGCAGACCATCTCAAGCAGCGCGGACGCACGGCCCCGGACAGGGCCCTCAGCATAGCCGCCATAAACAGGATGGCCTCGTTTACCGACTCCCTCGGAATGAGCGTCAGCATCTGCTACTGGGTGCGCAAGCAATTGGGAATCTCCGAAGAAACAATCCCCCTCGTGAACCGCAACGGCTTCCAGTGCCTTGGTTATCAGCGCCGACTCTTTGATGTATAGCGACCTGGCATCATATTACTACCGATGGTATCATCCGCGCCCGGTGCTCATCACCCAGCAGCGGTGCGACGAGTTGCGGCGCCTGCACGCCATCCTCCTGAAGTGCTGCCACCATTTTGTTGCCGGCTGGGAACGGTGGCTGCCGCTTGGGGGGAGGGAAACCGCCATCCTGCACGAGCAGGAACGGTATCCGCTGCGCCTCGGCACCTGGCGTCCGGATTACCTTGCCGCTACCGACGGCTCGCTCCGCCTCTGCGAAATAACCTCCCGCTTTTTCGGGCACGGAGTCTTCCTCTCCTGGTTTGCCCACGACTGGGCGCAGGACTTCCTGAAGGCCCACCCCGGGGCCCAGTGGCAAGACCGCTATCCGGCCCTGCTGGACAAAATGCTTGAACTCACTGCCGGACGGCCAAGGATGTGCGTGCTCAAGAGCTCGGACCGCACCAGCGAAATCCGCCTATACAGGCGTTTCTACGAGGCCCACGGCATAGATTTCTCCATCTTTGAGGCTGAGCAGGTGGAACGCCGCCGCCCGGAATGGGACCTGCCGGAGTGCACCCTCATCAGCGCCCTCAACCAAAGGGACATCATGGCAATGGAAGACGGCACGCTGCAGGCTATGATGGAGCGGGGGATGATAAGCGACATGCGCAACATCTTCCTGGTGCACGACAAACGCTTTATGCAGCTATGGTTTGACGATGCCTTTACCGGTGAATGCCTGACGGCCGGAGAAACCGCCTTCCTGCGCTTCCACGCCATACCTACCTTTGCCCTTGAAGACCACCTCCAGGAGGCCCTGGACCATAAAGACGACTACATAATCAAGCCCTGCCGCCTGGGCAAGAGCGAGGGAGTGTACGCGGGTCCGCTCACGCCAAAAGCCAAGTGGCGCCGTATCCTCCGAAAGCCGCAAGGATATATCATTCAGCCATTTATCCCTCAGCGTACCTTTCCCACTGTCTGGGAGGGCGAGCCGTATGAAGATTATCTTTGCGGAATGATGCTGTGCGTAGACGACGAGTACTTCGATTCCGGTCTGTTCCGCTTTTCCAGCCTCCCCGTGACTAACATAGGCGACGACCGCAAGGCTGCTCCAATCCATAGCGCATCCCCGGACCTCATCCCTTATTGCGACGTGCTATGACAATCAGCGCAAACCAGCCGTATTTCCTCCCGTATCTGCCGTTCTGGCAGCTG
>JAFZXV010000183.1 GCA_017616595.1 Bacteroidales bacterium | reverse complement strand
CGGACGCTGTTGCTGGAGCGTGCCGACATTACCTCCGGTGCTTCCGGCCGCAACCACGGTCTGCTGCATTCCGGTGCCCGCTACGCAATGAAAGACAGCGAGTCTGCAGAGGAATGCATACGGGAGAACAAGATTCTCCGTTCCATTGCCTCCAATTGCGTAGAAGATACCGGCGGCCTCTTCATCACCCTGCCGGAAGATGCAGATACCGGCTACGGCATGGATTATCAGCAGCGCTTTGTGGAGGCCTGCGGCAAGGCCGGGATAGATGCCCGCGCCGTCACTCCGCAGGAGGCCATCAAGATGGAACCATCCGTGAACCGCCGCCTCATCGGCGCAGTGGTCGTGCCGGATGGCAGCGTAGACCCGTTCCGCCTCTGCAGCGCCAACGTCACGGACGCAGAGATCCACGGCGCCAGGATACTCACTTATACAGAGGTCACAGGCTTTCTCCGGGAGGGCAATGCCGTTACCGGAGTGTGCGTCAAAGACAGGCGCAGCGGCGCCACGGCAGAGTATCACGCCCCCGTAACCGTAAATGCGGCAGGCATTTGGGCTCAGGGCATCGCCGCCAAGGCCGGCGTCAACATCAATATGTATCCCGCCAAAGGAGCGCTGCTGGTGTTCGGCCACAGGGTCAACAACGTAGTACTCAACCGCTGCCGCAAAGCCGCCGACGGCGACATCCTCGTGCCCGGAGACTCCGTTTCCGTAATCGGCACCACATCCACCCGCATCCCGTTTGACGAGTGCGACGCCGTAAACGCCACGCCGGAAGAAGTGAGCCTCCTGCTGCGCGAGGGGTGCCAGCTCTGCCCGTCTCTGGCAAGCACCCGCATCCTGCGCGCCTACGCTGGAGTACGCCCCCTGGTTGCCAGCGACGACGACCCTACGGGCCGCAGCATCAGCCGTGGCATCGTGTGCCTGGACCACGAGCAGCGCGACGGCGTGCCCGGCCTCATCTCCATAATCGGCGGCAAGCTTATGACGTACCGTCTGATGGCGGAAATCGCCACCGACGCCGTGTGCCGCAAGCTTTCCGTACGCGCGGAATGCACCACCGCAGAGAAACCCCTGCCCGGTTCTGCAGACGGTCGCATAGCCTCCGTCAGCAAGCGCTTCCCCGGCAAGCCCACGCTGGGGCAGAAGAGCGCCGCCGGCCGCCAGGGAGACCTCATCGGCCGCATGCGCTTTGACTCTCCGGAAGACGGCGCCCTCGTGTGCGAATGCGAGAACGTAACGCTGGCCGAGGTTAAATATGCCGTTGCCGAGCTGGGCGTGCGCAATCTGAGCGACCTGCGCCACCGCACACGCCTGGGAATGGGCACCTGCCAGGGCACGTTCTGCATACGCAAGGCGGCGGTAGCGCTGGCAAAGGCGCTTGGAGACGAATCGCTGGCCCCGGCCCTTGCCGAGGAGTATCTGAACGAGCGCTGGAAGGGCCTCTGCCCCGTCGGCTGGGGCGATACGCTCCGGGAGATGGAGTTCATGCAAAGGGTATACAAATTCGGAAAGCCATATTCCTATGATGAAGTTTGACGTGGTGATAATAGGAGGCGGCCTTGCCGGAGTTACCGCCGCAACCGCGCTGCAGGAGAGCGGACGCCGCTGCGTAATGGTGGCGGAAGGCCTTTCGCTGCACGATGCGCCCCGTAACGCATTCCGTGCCGCCGGAGGCACCCTTTTGGCCGGAGACCGCGTCTGCGGCGGCATCATCAGCGACGGCAAGTTGCTGAGCGTGAGCACGGAAAAGCTTGGAGACGTTTCTCTTGAGGCTCCTTTCTTCATCCTCGCAACGGGCAAGTATTTCTCTCGCGGCATCGTGGCCGATATGGACAGCGTGCGCGAGCCCCTCTTCGGGCTGGACGTCGACTATATCCAGGACCGCAGCAGGTGGTTCTCTCCGTCGTTCTCCGATCCCCAGCCGTTTATGGAGTTTGGCGTCAAGGCGGAAGACGGATGCGCGCTCATAGGAGGGCGGAAGATAGTCAACCTCTTTCCTGCCGGCGAGGTGCTGGCGGGCATCAGCATCCTGGCGCCGGATGCGGTGGATATAATTAAACGGAGCGCGCTGGACGCGGCGGCATTAATCACCGGATAGCCATGCAGGAAAGGAATATCAGCCAAGGCAACTTTGAGCAGTGCCAGAAGTGCTCCCTGTGCGAGACGGTATGCCCCGTGATGGCCAACAATCCCGCGTATGCCGGTCCTAAGCGTTCCGGCCCCGACGGCGAGCGCTACCGTCTCAAGAACGGAATCTTCTTTGACGATTCTCTCAAATACTGCCTCAACTGCAAGAGGTGCGAGGTTGCGTGCCCGTCCGGCGTGCGCATCGCAGACCTCATCCAGCAGGCGCGCATCGACTTTGAGCACAAGGCTCCCAAACTGCGGGACATGATGCTCGCCAGCACAGACCAGGTGGGGCCGCTGGCAAGCGCATTCGCTCCGATAGCCAACTTCGCCCTCGGGCTCAAACCCGTCAAGGGACTTCTGGACGTCACAATAGGGGTGGACCGTCACCGCACGCTCCCCAAGTACGCCAGCGGCACCTTTGTGCAGTGGTTCCGCAAGAACGCCGCCGCTGCCCAGCAGGCTTACCCCAGGCAGATCAGCTACTTCCACGGTTGCTACGCCAACTTCAACTATCCTCAGCTTGGTAAGGACTTCGTGGCGGTGATGAACGCCTTCGGCATAGGTGTTAATCTGATGGACGAGCGTTGCTGCGGAGTTGCAAAAATTGCCAACGGAATGATTCCGGCGGCCATGCGCGACGCCCGCCACAATGTTGAGGTGTTCAGGGATTCAGTTGCCGCCGGGCGCGATATAGTAACCGTATCCACCTCGTGCACGATGACAATTCTGGAGGAGTATCCGGAGCTGCTGAAAGTGGATAATTCAGACGTCATGGGGCACATCAGCCTGGTGGAACCCTATCTGTACAAACTGATTGCGTCCGGGGCCGTCAAGCCCGTGTGGAAGGAAGGCTGGAAGGCCCGCGTGGCATATCACGCGCCTTGCCACCAGGAACGTATGGGGTTGAGTATCTTTACGTTGGAGCTGTTGAGGATGATTCCGGGGCTGGTGCTGGTGGAGCTTGAGAGCAACTGCTGCGGCATTGCCGGAACGTACGGCTTCAAGAAAGAGAATTACGAGGTTTCCCAGAAGATCGGCAAGCCTCTCTTCGACAGCATTGCCGCCGCGGCGCCGGACTTCGTAGCCTGCGAGTGTGAGACCTGCAAGTGGCAGATAGAGATGTCCACCGGCGTCCCAGTCAAGAACCCGGTTTCTATCCTTGCGGAAGCGCTGGATCTGGAGAAAACGGAGTACCTTTTTTGAGGATGATTACAGACAACAGATTACGGATATTCGTAACGCTGGCGGAGAGCGGCAGTTTTACCCTGGCGGCGCGGCGGCTGGGCATCAGCCAGCCGGCGGTAAGCCAGTGCGCGGCGCAGCT
>JAFZXV010000182.1 GCA_017616595.1 Bacteroidales bacterium | reverse complement strand
TCTCCTGCATCATAGTCAGAGGAGCGGGATAACCCTTTATGTTCCATGCAGATACATCTTCGTTGCCGGCAAGGGAGGCGGCGTATGCGATAGCGTCTTCCAACGTACCGAGTTCGTCTACGAGTCCAAGCTCGAGTGCATCTGCGCCTGTCCAGACGCGGCCCTGGCCGATTTCATCGACCCGCTGGACGGGGATGTCGCGGCCCTCGGAAACAAGGGTGGTAAAGCGGGTGTAGACGTCTTCAATACTTTTCAGCTGGTAGTTGTACTCCGCCTGGTCGAAGGGACGCATCATGCCGTACATATCGCCGTGCTTGTTGGAGGAGATGCTCTCTATGCCCACGTGGAGCACGTCCGAGGCCGTTTTGCTGAAGTCGGGCACGAGGCCGAACACGCCGATTGAGCCGGTAAGGGTGACGGCGTCGGAGTAAATCCTGGCGCAGTTGGCGGAAATCCAGTATCCACCGGATGCCGCATAGGTGCCGTAGGAGGCCACGAGGGGCTTCTCCGCGCCGAGGCGGTCCAGCTCAGCCTTGATCTTGTCCGATGCGATGACGCTGCCGCCGGGGGAATTGACGCGCAGCACCACGGCTTTGACGGTCTTGTCTTCGCGAACCTTCTCAACTATGGAGGCAAAGCGGTCTCCGGCAATGTTCTGCTCGTCCTGGCCCTCTACTATGTTGCCGTCGGCATAGATGACGGCAATCTTGTCGTGAGCCTTGGAGGGCAGCACCTTTGCGGCGGCATAGTCGGCAAAGGGGATCATCGTAACCTTGTCGAACTTCTCTGCCACGGCAAGGGTCGCAAGCTGCTGTTTGAGGCCGTCGCGGTCCAGCAGCCCGTCTACGAGGCCGCAGTCGACGAAATCCTGGGGCATGCAGAGCTTGAGCCCGTCTATGGCGGCATTCAGCTCTTCTGCGGAAATGCCGCGGCTGGCGGCAATCTCTCCGGACAGGGCGCCCCACATGGAGTTGACCATAACCTGATACTGCTCGCGGTTCTCCGGGCTGGAGCTGCTGCGGGTGTACATCTCTCCGGCCGATTTATACTTGCCGTGACGGATAAGCTGCATGTTGACGCCGAATTTCTTCAGGAGGTCGCCGAGGAACATCATCTGCGTGCTCACGCCGGTGACCTGCATCATCGAACCGGGATGCGAGGTCATATACACCTTGTCCGCCACCGAGGCCAGATAGTAGCCGCCGGTAGTCGGTGATTCGATGTACGCCACCACCGCCTTGCCGGAGCCGGTGCGGAAGTTCTGCAGCGCCTGGCGGAACTCGCTCAGGTGGGCAGCGTCCGTGGCGTTGCCGTCGGTCTTGAGATAAATATATTTGATGCCGGGGTCTTCCGCCGCCGCGTTTACGGCGCAGACTGCCTCGTGCATGCCTATGGTGACTATTTGCTTGCCGCCGGACTGAATCATGGTAAGGGGATCGGTCTCGCGGCTCTGCTCGGCAATGACTATCTTGGACATGTCTATCTTGAGCACACCCTCGGAAGGAACGGTGGGGGTGCTGCTGCCGGCGAGTCCGGCGAACACTGCGAAGGTGAGTACGTTAAGCAGGAGGATGCCGCAAATTACGGCAAGGACCATTTTGAGAAAATTCTTCATTTTGCAAATAATTTGGAGCAAAGTTAGTAAATTTGCGCAATTATGGCACAGAAACCTTCCATCCCCAAAGGCACGCGCGATTTCGGTCAGCAGCAGATGGCTGCGCGCAATTATATATTCGATACGGTACGCACCGTTTTCCGCAGCTTCGGCTATGCACAGATAGAGACTCCGGCAATGGAGAATCTCTCCACCCTCCTGGGCAAATACGGCGACGAGGGAGACAAACTCCTCTACCGCATCCTCAATTCCGGCGACGCCTTTGCCGACGTGGATTACGGCAAGCCTCTCGCCCCGCAGGTGTGCGAAAAGGGCCTCAGGTACGACCTTACGGTCCCCTTCGCCCGTTTTGTGGTGCAGCATCAGAACGAGATTTCGTTCCCCTTCAAGCGCTTCCAGATACAGCCCGTATGGCGCGCAGACCGCCCGCAGAAAGGCCGCTACCGCGAGTTCTACCAGTGCGACGTAGACGCAATCGGCTCCGGTTCCCTGCTGTGCGAACTCGAGCTTGTGCAGATTGTGGAGCAAGTGTTCCGGAAGCTCGGAGTGCGGGTGCTCATGAAGATCAACAACCGCAAAGTGCTCACCGGTCTGGCAGAGGTTTGCGGCTTCCCCGGGAGCGTGGTGGATATCACCGTTGCAATAGACAAGCTCGACAAGATCGGCCTGGACGCCGTAGTGGAGGAACTCCTGGGCAAGGGTCTCACCCCTGAGGCGGTTGACGTATTGCGCCCCGTGCTGCTGCTGGAAGGCACCTTCGAGCAGAAACTCGAGGCCATGCGCAAGCTGATGGCCGGCTCAGAAGAGGGCCTCCGAGGGCTCGCAGAGATGGAAGAGCTCTTCGGACTCATCCGCAGCGCCGGCGTGCAGATGCCCTGCGAGATGGACCTCTCCCTCGCCCGCGGCCTCAACTATTACACCGGCGCCATCTTCGAGGTCAAGGCCCTCGACTGGCAGATCGGCTCCATCTGCGGCGGCGGCAGGTACGACAACCTCACCGGCATCTTCGGCCTCCCGGGAATGTCCGGAGTGGGCATCTCATTCGGCGCAGACCGCATCTACGACGTGCTCGAGGGGCTCGGCAAGTTCCCTTCCGGCATCGCCTCCGGTGCAGACCTGCTCTTTGCCAACATGGGGCGGGAAGAGGTGGCATACGTACTGCCGGTTGCCGCGGCACTGCGCGCGGAGGGGCTTGCGGTAGAAATCTACCCCGAGCCGTCCAAACTCAAGAAGCAGTTCGACTACTGTGAGCGCAAGGGTATACGCTTCCTGTCCATCTGCGGCGCCGATGAGGCGGCCTCCGGCCAGGTTCAGCTTAAGAACCTTGCCAGCGGCGAGCAGCGGAGCTTCGCGTCCTCCGATATAGCGGGGATGGCGGCCTTCCTCAGCCTTTGAAAGACAAAATGGCGGATACCGCTTCCTCCTGCTCGTCCGTAAGGGTGAGCAGCAGGTTCTGGTAGCGTCCGTTGGCCATCAGGGTCTCCAGCATCGGGTAGACGGGCACCTCTTTTCCAAAGAACTCCTTGCCGAGGAACACCATCGGGCTGGACAGCCCTACGGTCTTGTAGTGGTTCTGCGCCGCATCCTGGAAGATCTCCTGCAGCGTGCCCGCAGAACCGGGGGAATAGATTATGCCGCCCTTGGCGATGGTCAGTAGGATATCCTCCCGCATACTGTTCTGGAAGTACTTGGCGATGTCCGTGGCAAACGGGGTTGCGGGCTCGTGGCCGTAGAACCAGGTGGGAATGCCGAGGCTGCGGTAGCGCGTCTGGGGGTACTTCTTCTTGACGGCAAAGGCCGAGCTTAGCCACCCTTCGTCGCGGAAGGTCGGGGACGGCTCCAGCATTGAGAAGGCGTCCAGCAGTTCCTCCTCGCTGCGGCCGGCCATCCAGGCGCCAAGGTGAGTGGCCTCCATCGCGCCGGGGCCGCCGCCAGATGCCATCAGTTTGCCTTTTTCCGTGAGTGTCTTGCTGATGAACGCCACCTTGCGGTAGTCTGCATCCGTGCGCTTGAGCGCGTGCCCTCCCATTATGGCAACCACCTGCGTCTCTCCGTAATGGCTGAGGAAGACCGACATGGCGTCTTCTATGCCGCGGTCGTGCAGAGCTCGGCCCAGGGTCTCGCGAATCTCGTTGCACTGCTTGCCCATCTCCGTGTAATGGTTGTAGATGACGGTATCCAGGCAGGACTCGAAGGTGGACGGCTCTTCGGGATCGAAGCCCTTGTACAGCTCCTCCCCGGTGTAAAGCTTGCCGCGGAAAGTGCTGTACGGGAGCCCCAGACGCGGGAACTGCAGGCAGGTGGTGCCCAGCAGGCCCTGCATTTCCTCCGGGATGGTGCATCCAAAGAAGAAGCAGTCTTTCCACTTGTGCCCCGCAGCTACATATTGCGGAACCTGGTTGAAATCGATGTACTGGAACACATAGTGCGAGATGAATCCCGACCCGTCGGGCCCCGGAAGCGCAGACACGCTGTCTATCTCTCTGTAAGGATGGCTGGACATAAATAACTCTAATTTTTTGCAAATATAAAAAAAGTCCTTATCTTTGCACTCCCAACATCGCGGGGTAGAGCAGTCGGTAGCTCGTCGGGCTCATAACCCGGAGGTCGCAGGTTCGAGTCCTGCCTCCGCTACTAAACAGGACAAGTCGCAAGATTTGTCCTGTTTTTTTATATATTTGCAGATTAGAGTGCTTATGTCTAAACAGGAGTGCATACAGGGTTTTTCAGACTACATCTTTTGGGATGTGGAAAGGAACTCTATCGATCTGGCTTCGAATGCTCCTTTTGTTATTCAACGTGTGCTTGAGTATGGGCAAATAGGGGACTGGAAGCTGTTGCTTGGCTATTATGGGCTGGAAGAGATTGTC
>JAFZXV010000181.1 GCA_017616595.1 Bacteroidales bacterium | reverse complement strand
GTGCCGAACATATACCACAGCTCGGCGGAATGGAAGGCGCCGGCGGCGGATGCGGGGTGCGCCTCATCGGTAGGCAGTTCCCGCAGAAACTCATACTCGTACACCGGGAAGCCGAGCGAGTCGCGCACGGCGCAGAAGCGGTCGACCGAAGTTCCGGCGAGCGTTCCCATATCGTCCTTGTTGTAGCCGATCATCACCGGCACGGGCGCCATGCTGCCGTCGTAAACGGCATCGTCGAAGGTCTCCGTGAGCGAGTAACCGTCTATGTGCGGGCGTAGCAGCACCCATCCCTTGCCGGCCGCAAGGTACTTGCTCGTGGCGCCGGCAATCTCTGAGGCCGGTGCGGCGCGCATCTCGCTCAGGCTACCGAATCCGGCGGTCTCCATGATGTCGCGC
This sequence comes from Bacteroidales bacterium, assembly GCA_017616595.1. Lineage (GTDB taxonomy): Bacteria > Bacteroidota > Bacteroidia > Bacteroidales > UBA932 > Cryptobacteroides. The sequence continues at coordinate 3,823 of JAFZXV010000181.1, read as the reverse complement.
CCCTGCCAGTCGCATTCGCTTTGCGGCACCACCGTTGCCGACGTGATGCCACCTGGCGCAAGTCCGCCGCCGCTCTGGATGATGGCTTTCGCGAGCAGGTCCTTGGAGAGCGGCGATATCAGCAGATTCTTGACGCTCATCGCACCGGCGCTCTGGCCGAAGACCGTAATGTTGGACGGGTCGCCTCCGAACTGTGCGATATTGTCCCGCACCCAGCGGAGGGCGGCGATCTGGTCCATCAGGCCGTAGTTTCCGGAGCGGCCCTGCTCCTCCGTGAGCTCCGGATGCGATACGAATCCCAATCCGCCAAGACGATAGTTTATGGTTACGAGGATGACGCCGCGCGCCGCCCACTCGTCGCCGTCCATCGTCACCTCATAGCCGTAGCCGTTGAGGAAGGCGCCTCCGTGAATCCACATCGCCACAGGCAGCTTTGCAGCGGGTTTGCCGACGGATTTGGCGGGGGCCCAGACGTTCAGGTACAGGCAGTCCTCGCTCTGCTCCGGGGTGCCCTCCCAGTAGAACTCGTCGCCGTAGAAGGTGCCTGGGGCGTTCCCTGGCTGCGGGGCGATGGGGCCGAAGCTGTCGCACACTCTGACGCCCTCCCAGGGTTGGACAGGCTGAGGGTCCTCCCAGCGGAGGTCGCCCACAGGAGGCGCGGCATACGGGATGCCCTTGAAGACCACGATGCCCGCTTTAGCGGACGGTACTCCCTGTACCTTTCCTCCGTCGACAGTGATGATGGAATGCTGACAAGATAGCATCAACAGCATTGCAGTCAATAGCCAAAAATATATTCTCATACCGGTGCTCTTTAAAAAAAAGTATTACAGATTGAACCAGAAAACAGGAGGTTTACAATTTAATCATAATTATTTTGTTTCTGAATAATAATTGTGAACTTTAGTTTGTTTTTACTTCTGTTTTTATTGTAAATTGCCACGGTATTTGCAATAAATCAGCATATTACACAAATCTACCATAAGCTATGAAAAAACGAAGGTTTTCTTATGACGCCTTGATTCATTGTTATCATAATACTGTAGACGGCGTCCTGTTGTTTTACTCTGTCAGTGATTATCTGGTATTCTTTAGCATTGCCTGCATTGCCGCAAGGCGTTATAATGTTAATATCGTCAAACTTTGCCCTATGCCGGATCATTATCACATCAGTTGCTTTTGTGAGTGTTCATCAGACCTGGCTGCATTCATCAGATATTTGACATCTGTGTATGCGCGAGAATTTAACACTATATGCATACGGAAAGGACAGTTGTTCACCAAATCATTCGGCAGCGCTCCCAAAAGAACAGACAAAGCAATCAGAACCAATCTTATATATGTGGACAACAATCCCGTAGAACGGCATTTGAGCCAGAAAGCAGAAGACTATCAATGGAATTTTCTGAAATATGCAGAAAGCGACCACCCGTTTTCCGACAAAATTATCAAGCGGACCGCATCTTCACACTTGAAGAATGCGATGCGGATGATTGAATCGTTTAATAAAAAAGGACGGTTCTTGCGGCATTCTACATTGAACATGTTGTTTTCAAAACTGGATTTGCAAGAGAAGAAATCGCTGACTGATTTCATCATCACCACTTATTCAGTAATTGACTATCAATTCAGCGTAGAAATGTTTGGCAGTCATAAGAATAATTTGGTTGCAGACAATGCTTCAACTGGCAGTGAGTACGAAATACGCGAAAGATTCAACGGAAAAAGAGATGATGTCTACGCCAAGATGACGGGATTGTTGCTTCGCGGCGGATTTGTCTCAGATATACATGATGTGATTTCAATGAGCCTGGAGAACAAGAAGAAACTGTTTTATTATTTGAAAGGTATGACAGATGCGACCTCTCGTCAGATAGAGTGCTTTCTTCATTTACCACCGCAAAGTTAAGTTGTTGTGTTATAAATGGTTAAACCATCTGCCTGCGGTCAAATCGCCGCAGGCAGATAGCCTATATTTCTGACAATCAGCGTTGTAGCTTTGCACTGGCCTGGCTCCTACAGTGCCGGCAGAATATAATCCCAGATGAGATTCAGCTCCTTCTGCATGTCCTGCACGTGCGCGGTGGCGGCGATGACGGCATCCTGGTCGGGCAGGATGATGATGTACTGGCCGTTGGCTCCGTCGGCGCGGAAGGCGTTATGGCGGCAGCGCCACATCTGGTATCCGTATCCCTGCACCCAGTCGCTGGTTTCGGGAAGGAAAGCGGGGATGTCGGGATGAGCCTCGAGGATCTCCTTCATCTGGTTCTCGTTGAGGCCGGCACCCACGGAAGGCACCTGGTTGGCCCCCATCTCACGCACCCAGTCGGCGGGAATCACCTGCTTGCCGCAGAACTTGCCGCCATTGAGGATGCAGAGGCCCATCCTGGCCATATCTTCAGTGCGGATGTAGAGGCCCCAGCCCCCGGTATTGATGCCTGCGGGGCTCTCCTGCCAGAAAGGTTTCTCTATGCCGAGCGGTTTCCAGAGCCGGGGCTCGAGGTAATCGACCACCTTCTGCCCCGTAACCTTCTGGACTGCAGCGGACAGCAGATACGTGCCGAGGCTGTTGTAGCAATAGCAGGTGCCGGGCTCATACTTGATGGGCCACTCCATGAAGGCGCGCACCCAGTCGCCGTCGCCCTGGCGGATAACGTATGTCGGATCTGTGGCGTGGCCGGAATTCATCGTGAGCAGATGGCGGACCGTCACACGCTGCAGCGTATCGGAAGGATTCTCCGGGACACTCTCCGGGAAGATGTCCACAATCTTGTCTTCCAGCGACAGCAGTCTCTCGCTGATTGCGAAGCCGACCGCCGTAGAGGTGAAAGTCTTGGAAACGGAGTTCATGATGTGGGCGGTGTCGGGAGCGAACTGCTTCTCTTCCAGCACCTTGCCGTGCTGGAGCACCATTATGCCGTGCATCTCCACACCGTTGTCTTCTACGGCCTGAAGGTAAGAGGCGAATGCCTCGTCCATCTCTGGCGAAGCCTGGGCCCTGAGAAGCGGAGCCCCCGGGTTCTGGCAAGCCAGCAGCAAAGCAGACGTTAAAAAGAAGAGCGATAATTGTTTCATTGCAAAATAAAAGAATTGATAGTCAAAGGTTTAAACAAAGTGCTTGCGGTCAAAACACCGCAGGCTGTATACGTAAGTCCCTGAGAATTAATCTATTAGCTTCGCGCGCCACCTATTTGAAAAGCTTCTGGGCGAACTCCAGCAGGTAGATTCTCCAGTTGCGCCAGATGTGGCCGCCTTCAGACTCGTAGAAGGTGACGGGGTAGCCATGACCGGTGCACCACTGCTCGAGTTTGCGTGAGTTCTCCATAATGCCGTCGGCCTTGCCGCAGGCGATGAAATACAGCTTGGGGTTGGCGGCAAAGACGGCGTCAAGCGCTGCCTCATTACCCTCCGGAGTGGCAACACCGGAAAAAAGGCCCACGTATCCGAAGGTCTTGGGATAGTGCATCGACAGCATGCAGGACTGGCGGCCGCCCATGGAAAGGCCGGCAACGGCGGTGTTGGCATAACCGCGGGCCACACGGTAGTTCTTCTCCACAAAACCCATTATGTCCGGAAAACTCTCCTCGACCTCTATTGTGCTTTGGGAGCGGGAGTTGGTAAATGTAGGCTGGAACATATTGACGGCGGCGCCGGGGGCGGCCTGGTTGAACCAGACGCCGTTGGGCATCACAACAATCATAGGCTTGGCCTTGCCCTCTGCAATCAGGTTGTCCAGAATCTGGGCGGTGCGTCCGAGGTCGGTCCAAGCGTCTTCATCGCCACCCGAGCCATGAAGCAGGTAAAGCACGGGATATTTGGCCTT
>JAFZXV010000019.1 GCA_017616595.1 Bacteroidales bacterium | reverse complement strand
CCCTGCACCCCCGGGGGACGGTGGACAGATTCCCCCGAAACCCCTTTCTATCTCCCGCATTGCTAATTCTAACGGCGTGCTCACCACCGGCGGCGCATTGTCAATCGACTGATTATCAGAGAGATCCTTGCTCTGCCTGCGGTAAAAAAGCTGCAGGCAGTTTGCGTATATTGCTGTTATTCAATCAATTGACATTGCGGGGCAATAGTTTATACTGAATACATTGTCATTTCGGCCAAGCGGCGCGCGTGGAAGAATCACGGCTTGTGTTCGTGCAAGAAATCGGGATGCCGGGGATTTATACTGTGTAGGCAGTCATTATATGAAGAAGATTATTCTGGCGTTGGTATTGTTGCTCTGCGGAGCGTCTGCTGTTCACGGGCAGGTGGCGGACAGTACGTTGGTGCGAAGGCAGGGGGAACCTGTGCTTGTTACCGGCAAGGGAATAGTGCTCAGCGGGGCCCTGACGGCGGCTGCGGGAGGAGGGGTCATGCTCTGGGCATACGACTACAACAAGAAACGGCAGATACCGGAAGACCAGTTCAACGAGAACTGGGTCCTTCCCATGATTTATGCCCTTGGGGTGAGCGGCGTGATTGTCGGGACGGTCATCGTCGTAGCAGGAATTCCCGTGATTATTGCAGGCAATACCATCATGAAGTGCGATGTGCCATGGAGGGATGCCAGATACGACAGCAAAGGCCCCGGAATAATACTTGAGGGAGAGTTCGGTTTGCCATACGTACTGGAGACACGTGCCACTGCGGGATATCATTTCAATTCCAATATCTTCCTCGGAGCAGGGGTTGCACCCGGAGTATGGCTGGACAGTGATTACAGTACCGATTCCCGTTTTACCCTGCCGGCATATGCAGATTTCCGATGGAGTTTCTGCAACAGGATAGTATCTCCTTACCTCGGTCTTTCCGCAGGTATGGAAACCACAGACATTTCTCCTTATATTGCGGCAGAGCTGGGAACACGCATACGGACAGACCGCAATTCAACACACTCCTTCTGGAGCTCCATCTCCCTGGAAGTGTCCGGAGGCTATAACAGGCTTGGGGTCAAAATGGGTTACTCATTCTGAGGAAACCATCTCAACCCTCATCCAGACCCTCTATAGTCTGTATGGTTCCGTCGGGGTTATAAGTCAGTTCGCAAACCTTGAGGCTCCGCAGGCGGTTGGTGCCGTTTGAGGGGCCGCTGTCGTGATGGAAGAGCCACCATTTGCCGCCGTATTCCACAATGGAGTGGTGGGTGGTCCAGCCGAATACGGGGGTAAGGATCACGCCCTTGTACGTAAAGGGGCCGTAAGGGTTGTCGCCTATGGCGTAGCAGATCTTATGGGTGTCTCCGGTGGAGTAGCTGAAGTAGTACTTGCCCTTGTATTTATGCACCCAGCTGGCCTCGAAAAAGCGGCGCTCGCTGTCGCCCGCGGTAATGGGGGCACCATTCTCGTCCAACAGCACAACAGGCCTGGGCTCCTCTGCAAACTGGAGCATATCCTTGTCGAGACGCACCACGCGGGCGGGCACGGCGGGCTGGTCGTCGTCGGGATAAGACGTACCCTCGTCTTTGGCCAGATTGTCCTGGTAGCGCTGGAGCTGGCCGCCCCAGATGCCGCCGAAATACATATAGTACCGGCCGTCGGCATCGTCGTGCAGGACGGCATAATCTATTGAATAACTGCCGCGAATGGGGTCCGGCATGGGCACGAAGGGGCCGACCGGGCTGTTGCTCACCGCAACGCCGCAGCGGAAGATATCCGTCTTGTCCTTGGCCGGAAAGTACATGTAGAAGCGGCCGTCGGGGCCCTTTACCACGTCGTTGTCCCATAGCTGGCGGCGGGCCCAGAGCACGTCTTTGATGTCAAGGGCAACGCCGTTGTCCTTTACGGGCGAGGTCATGGGATCCGGGCCCTCCAGGGAGAGCACGTGATAGTCTTTCATATCGTACTCGCTGCCGAAGTCGTCGTCGGGAGCGGCGGATTCCCAGTCGTGGGAGGGATAGATATACAGTTTGCCGTCGAATACGTGCACGGACGGGTCGGCCATATAGTCGGCCGGAAAGAGGTATCTCTTATTCATCGAGGTATGGTTTAAGGAAAGGTTTGAGCTTGAACTCGCGGTCTACCCACAGGGGGGCGTCCTGCCTGCCGGGGATGGGCCAGCCGTTCTTCCAGCTGTCCCAGTCCGAAACGCCCCAGAGGTTGATGCGGCGTATCACATCGGCATTCCTCAGGAACATCTCCAGGAATTGCCCCATACGCTCGTTCCAGGCGGCGCACACGTCTTCCGGGAAGTTGCCGCGGTACGGATCGGCCTTCTCCAGATACGCCTCGCGCTTATCCGGATTGCGCATCAGCTCAAAGAAGTCCATGCCCGAGACGTCTGCACTCTGGGTGACGGACGGCAGGATACTCATGTCCAGCTCGGTTATGCAAACGTCCAGCCCCGTCTCTTCCTTGATGCGGCGGATGTGCTTCTCGTAAAGCCCGAGTTCCGGATAATCCATTCCGATGTGGCCCTGGAAGCCCACGGCGTCTATGCGTATGCCCCGGGCCTGGATATCCTGGACCATTTTAATTACGGCATCCAGCTTCTTGGGCTCGTGCATCGAGTAATCGTTGTAGTAGAGCTCGAGGTCCGGGTCCGCCTCCTGGGCGCACTGGAAGGCCCAGGGGATGAATTCTTCTCCGAGTATCTGGTAGAAGGGGCTCTTGCGGTAGGTGCCGTCTTCCAGGATAGCCTCGTTGACCACGTCCCATCCTTTTATGCGCCCTTTGTAGCGCGTTACGACGGTGGTGATGTGCTGCTTCATACGCTCCTTGAGCAGCTCGGGGCTGATAAGGGAACCGCATTCGTCATAACAGAAATCGGGAGTGCACTGGGAATGCCAGATAAGGCAGTGGCCGTAAACCACAAGGCCGTGGGAGGAGCCAAAGTCGACATACTGGTCGGCAAGAGTCCAGTCGTATTGGCCGAACTTGGGCATTATCTCGGCGCTCTTCATACAGTTTTCCGGCTCGATGGCGGCAAAGTGCCTGAAGAGCACGGAGTCTCCCCTGGTGTCTTTGCCGTTGATCTGCTGCGTGTTGACTGCGGCTCCGAGTATGAATTTACCCTCGAACGCGTCTTTGAGCGCCGGTTCCTTAGGCCCGCAGGAGGCAAGCAGCAGAAGGGAAAGGATCAGTATTGGATTTTTCATAAGGATCTGGATTCTATTTCCCGGTTGATCTGGTCCATACGCTCGTCGGAAAGCTCGTACTTGGAGATTATCCAGATAGCGAGGAGAAGGAGGACGGCGGGAATTACGCAAACCAGCCACAGGATGCCCTGCAGGGCAAGAGGGGTCTGCACGGCGGCCTCGGCGTCGAAGCCCACCCAGGCAAGCACCAGGCCCGGAACCACACCGCCAAGAGCCATGCCGGCCTTGAAGAAGATGCCGGTGAGAGCGTTGACTATTCCTGCGATGCGCTTGCCCGTGGTATACTCGCCATAGGCGATGACCTCGGGCACGAGCGCCCACATATAGCCGGTGGCGGTGATGATGCCCGTAGACTTGACGAACTGGGCGATGCACAGCAGCACGAAGTTGCTCTTGGTGGCGGGAATGGACACAAAGGTGTACATCATGGCCATACCCAGGATGGCTACTCCCAGGAACAGGTAGAACATCCCTTTCTTGCCTATCTTGCGCTTGATTGCGGGCACCAGCGGCATAAAGATGAATGCGGGAATGGTGCCGAGCCACATGAAGAGCGTGGTAAGGAGAGGCGTGGCGCCCACGTTGTAAGACATGAAGTAGGCGTCTGCGGCGTTGCCCACGCTCATCATGGCAAATGCGGTGATGAAGAAGAACGCAAGCACGCGGAGGGGCTTGTTGCGGACGAATTCCATCCACAGGTCGCTCACCTTTACGTTAGCCGATTCCTTCTGGTCCATCACTACCCGCTCCTTGCACTGCGAAAAGCAGAAGAAAAGCAGGGCAAGGCCGGCTACGGCAAATATTGCCATAGTAATGAACCAGGCGGAAGCAGCCTCAGGAGTATTGTAAACGGCCACGCCGTTTACCTTGGGAGCGAATATGGCGATAATCAGGGGCAAAGACTTCACACACAGTGCGCCCAGATTGGCCATGAACATACGCGTGCTGGTGAGCACGGTAATCTCGTTTGTATCTCTGGTGAGGGATGCGTTGAGGGCGCCATACGGCACGTTTACCAGCGTATAGCACATACTCATTCCCACATAGGTTATATAGGCATATACCAGAGAGCCGGCAAAGCCGTTCCAGAAGCACAGGATGGCAAGGCCCACCAGGGGGATGCCGCCCAGCACCAGCCAGGAGCGGTATTTGCCCCACCTGGGGTTGCCCTTGTCTACTATGGTGCCGACCACAGGGTCCCACAGCACGTCCACAAGACGCACTATGAGGAACATTAGCGAGGCGGCGCCGGGCTTGATGCCGAAGACGTTTGTGTAATAGAACAGCAGCCAGATGCTGATTGTCTGGTAAATCAGGTTCTGCGCCATGTCTCCGGCGCCGAAGCCTATTCTCTGCAGCCAGTTGAGTTTGTAGAAGCCTTT
>JAFZXV010000180.1 GCA_017616595.1 Bacteroidales bacterium | reverse complement strand
TGGCAAAGACGTTGGACGACATGCGCGACACTATGTTGAGGGGGCGGATTATTATGTCTTCCCCTTTATAGCCGGGTTCCTGTACCATACGGGAAGCCATTACCGCAGTCTCGTAACCTGCGCGCTCTATGTCCATGTTGATGCTGGAGAGCGATGGGACGGACATGTTGCACAGTATTTCGTCGTTGTCTACGCCCAGGATGGCAACCTCGGTAGGGACTTTGATTCCGCATGCGTTGCATCCCTGCAGGAGCAGGTTTGCCTGGTTGTCGTCGCAGGCCATTATTGCGATGGGTTTCGGAAGTGAAAGTATCCATTCCGACAGCGCATGCATGTCGTAACTCCACAGGTTGGTGATGTTCTGGCGGTCGTAAAGGAAGAAGTTTTCTGAGAATCCGGCGTTGCAGACCTCGCGCTTGAAACCCTCGCAGCGGCCGTCCGACCAGCACACTCCGCGATACCCGAAAAAGGCAAAGTTCTGGAAGCCGCGAGACAGGAAACGGCGTGCCGCCATGGCCCCTGTCCCGTCGTAATCGGCGGTTATGTTGGGGATCTCGTTGAACTTGCTGATATAGTCCTGAGCTATGGCTACAATGCCGTGGCGGCCGAATTCGGCCACATTGTCAAGCGGGTCGAACTGGGCGATGACTATGTTTACGTCGTGGTTTTCCGCCCAGGATATGAGGCCATTCAGACCGATCTCGTACTTGTAGGAAGGCGGCATCTTGTACACCATCCAGGGCTCGGTTTCCATCGAGAACTGGAGCATGCCGCGGAGCAGTTTATAGGGGAACTGCTCTGTGAAGTCTGTGATGAAGAGAAGGTTCATAGTGCCTGTGTGGTTACGTATTGCAAATATAGAAATAATTTTAAAAAGATGCGTTTTTTGTGTGGGAACTTTCGCATTTTGCGAAGTCGTGCTCGAGAAAACCGGCCGAATATTTCTGAATGTGATACATTTTATGTATCTTTCGCAAATTTTCGTTTGTTTTATGAACCTGTTGAACACTAAAACGACAATCATCCTGGCAGCGGCCGCCCTGCTCGCCTTCTGTGCATGCTCGCAGGAGGGCGCAGCGCCCGAGTCCGCAGCCCCCGGGGTGCTCACCCTGAAGCTGGGCGCAGAAGAGCCCGCCACACGTGTAACCTTCGAGAACGACATTACCTTCAAATGGTCCGCCGGAGACAAGGTGGGAGCATACATGTATTCCACCACCCTCCCCAACGTGCCCGACTCCTTCACCCCCGGAGAGTACGGCCCCTGGATAGCCCCGTTCGAGCTTGTATCCGGCGCCGGCACGGGCAACGGAGAATTCTCCTTCGAGATTACGTATCCCGAGAACGGAGAGACCGTGGGCCATGTGGCGATGTATCCCTTCACCGCCAATGCCGCGTGGGAATACAAATCCAACTACTATCCGGAAAGTTCCACCCTCGTGTTCAATTTGCCCGACAAGTGGAAAGACCTCCCCAATCTTGAAGGCGTGCGCATTCCCATGGCCGCCAATCTCGATTCCGGAGAGAAGCCCGTCAAGTTCAGGCACGTGGGCGGCGCCGTCAAGGTCACTCTTAAGAACGTGCCCGCCGGAGCCCGCTATTTCAAGCTCAGCGCAGACAAGAACCTGTCCGGAGAATTCGTAATCCGTCAGGACGAGATTGGCACCGGTACCCTCCGCGGAGACGGTTCGGAAAAATACGTTGAACTCCAACTCGCAGAGGGCGCAGGCAAGGCGCTGTCGTCTGTAGATGTATACTTCCCCGTGCCCGCCGGCACCTTTACCTTCAACCTCGGCATTTACGGAGACGGCGTAACCTACCTCGAGAAGTGGGGCTCCACCGCCAACACCATAGGCCGTGGCCAGATTCTCCGTATGCCCGCCATAGACCTTAACGAGAACGGTCAGGGCGGCGGTCAGGGTGGCGGCCAGGGAGAGACCGGCCTCGGGGAATACGACCCCAACCTGCCTTCCGTAAACAAGCAGTCCGGCATCATCTATCAGATCAACGTCTACTCCTTTGCCGACTCCGACGGAGACGGCTACGGCGACTTCCAGGGCATCATAGACCATCTGGATTATCTCGAGTCGCTGGGCGCCACCGCCCTGTGGCTGTCGCCTATCCATCCGGCCCAGTCGTACCACGGCTACGACATTACCGACTACGATTCCGTCAATCCCAAGTTCGGCACCAAGAAGGTCTTCAAGAAACTGGTCAAGGAGGCTCACGCCAGGAACATCCGCATCTACCTAGACTACGTTATCAACCACTCCGGCAACGCCCACACCTGGTTCAAGGACTGCGTGGCAAACGGCCCGAGCAGCCCTTACTGGGGCCTTTACTCCTTCTCCAAGGATCCTATGACAGACTGCTACGCCGGCGCCATAGACCAGATCCCCCAGGGCTGGTACGACACCGGCAAATGGTTCCCCGTAACTATCACCTCGTCCGGAGAGAAGTACTATTATTACTCCGAGTTTGCCACCGGCATGCTGCCCGACTTCAACTACTGGCACGGTTGGAACTGCAACGAGTCTCCCGCCTTCCAGAACGTTGTGGACGCCATCTCCACATGGCTCGCCTGCGGCGTTGACGGCCTGCGTCTGGACGCCGTCAAGCACATTTATGCCGACGAGGGCGGCCAGGAGAACATCCAGTTCTGGCAGAATTTCTACAAGTCGGTCAACTCCTTCTACCAGATGTATTCCGACGAGCGCGAGAACCTCATCGGCAAGAAGGAGCACAACATCTTCATGGTGGGCGAGTGCCTCTCCGGAGAGAACGTCTGCATCAACTTCTACAACGGCCTTCCTTCCGTATTCGACTTCCAGTTCTGGTGGACCCTGCGCGAGTGCCTCAACGGAGAATACAGCAACGGCATAGCCTCCGGCATCTGCGACCGCTACTACGCCCACCTCGGCGTGAGGTCCGATGCGGTGTACGTGCCCATCCTCGCCAACCACGACGACGACCGCACGGCACACCAGCTAGGCGGCTACATGCCTAAGGTCCGCCTTGCCGGTCAGATACTTCTCACCAGCCCCGGCCGTCCTGTCATCTATCAGGGCGAGGAGCTGGGTTACTGGGGCAACAAGGGCAAGGGCGACGAGTACGTCCGCACTCCTATCATGTGGACTCCCAACCTGTCCAGCGCGGCCACAGCCGGCGTCAACAACAAGTACGACGCAGATATGCTTCAGGCCCCCATCGACGTACAGTCCCAGAGCGCAGACGAGGAGTCCATCCTCAACCTCTACCGCCGCTTTGCCTATGCGCGCAACGTCAACGCCGCACTTGCCGACGGCCGTCCCGAGTTCGACAACAAGACCGCCAACAATTCAGCCGTCAGCTGCTGGTATCTCCACGCCAACGACGGCACCAAGAGCGTGCTTGTCATGCACAACGTAACCGGCAGCACCCAGAGCGTCGAGCGCTGGGAGGGAGACAACCTCTCCAACGTGCTCGTGGCCAGCCACAACATGACGGTTTCCGGGCATACGGTCATCATGCCTCCTTATTCATCCATAGTCTTTGCGTTGAACTAAAATCCTGCGGTACAATGAAATACAGATATATCACCCCTGAAAGCGAAACGCTCGAGATGCTGCTCAACTACGGCCTCCTCGAAGACAGCAGCCTCGTGGACTACTACGGCGGAGACAACGTAGACCCCATCGACGGCCAATGGTAACAGACCAAATAATCAATAACGATATGAAAGCATTTTACACCAAACCTGCGGCGGAGGAGCTTGACTGGCGCCTCTGCTCCGCCATTCTGGACGGCTCCGTCGAGGGCAACCTCGAATCTTACGGAGAAGAGAATGATTTCACCTGGTAAACGGAGGACACAGTTATGAAAACATCAAGACTTTTCATTGCGGCCCTCTGCGCCGCTGCCGGCATTACAGCCTGCAACTCCGTTACCGAGCAACCGGAGATTACCGAATACACCCTTACCGTAGAGGCTTCCATGCCCGCCGCAACCAAGGGCCTGGCCCTCAGCGGCTCAACGCTCAACGCCGTATGGGCATCCGGAGACCAGGTAATAGTCCTGGACGGAGATACCCAGGTCGGCACCCTGACCCCTCAGAGCACCGGCTCGGCTA
>JAFZXV010000179.1 GCA_017616595.1 Bacteroidales bacterium | reverse complement strand
TCCTGCAGAAGGCGCCACGGTTGAGGTTGACGTTCAGTTCAACGTAGATTACTCCGTAGAAATCGAATCGTCCGCCCAGTCCTGGATCCATTACATCGCCACAAAGACCGTACAGAACGGCAAGATTGTCCTGCTGGTAGATGCCAACGAGGGCGACGCCCGCACCGGAAAGGTAACCCTGGTTGCCGCCGGAGGAGAAGTAGAGCCCGTATCCTTCACCATCTCCCAGGAAGAGAAGACTGTACTTGATGCAGATCAGCCGGCATCTGTTTCTTTTGCGGGCGGCGACGTCTACATCCCCGTAAGATTCAATACCGATTACTCCGTAGATGTGGAAGAATCGGCACAGCCCTGGATAATCGTCATCAATACGAAAGCCGTCTCGAATGGCCAGATCTCTTTGTACATCATGTCTAACGAAGCAGGTCCCCGAAGCGGAAAAGTCACCCTCACAGACATCTCCGGCAGGACCGCTCCGATTGAAATCACCATAAACCAGGACGCGCATCCCCTCTACGAGATCAAGGACGTCCTTGACGAGATCTACGAAGCGTTTGGCGCCAGGAACTGGACCGATGCCTGGACTCCGGGCCAGATTTCGTGGCCAGGAGTGGGTTTCGACTACAACACCCGCAAGATCAGCATATTCATAAACAATCAAGGTGTGCAGGGAAAGATTCCGGAGAGCATCGGCAAGCTCGGAGATTCCGTTTTCCGCATTCAGATTTACAATGAGCCCGGCCTTACCGGCCCGCTGCCCGACTCCTTCAGGAACCTGACCTCCCTGGAATGGTTTGAGATTTCATTCACTGGCATGACATCCCTTCCGGATGTTTTCGGCGGCCTGAATAAACTGCAACATATTAATATAATCAATAACGAACATATGGCCGGCCCCATCCCTGAGCACATAGGCGATTCACCCGTCCTGGAGAGGCTATATGTATTCGGCAACTGCCTTACCGGCGGGCTGCAGGATTCATGGGCGAGGGTAGGCGTAGGCAACTTCAATTTCACGGACAACTGCCTTACCGGCAAGATTCCACAGACATTCCTGGAATTGGAAGAAGCCCAGGTAGGACTCAGGAATCTCCTATGGCAGAAAGAAGGCTACGGATTCGACATATCAGACATCGATATTCACGGATACTCCTGCTGGCCATGGGAGACCAACAGCAAAACCAAACCCATAGAAGACCTCGACGGAAACCTCTTCGATTATACCGATGTCATAAGCGACAACGTGGTAACCGTATTCGTATCCTGGGCCCCCTGGTGCCCGTTCTCAAACGAATTGATGCCCCAGCTTAAGGATTACTACGACATTTACCGGAACGACGGTCTGGAAGTGATTGCAACGGTAATGCTCACCCAGGACGGCGGGCTTTGGCAGGATAACGAGGAGCAGAAGAGGGTTATCATGGAAAAAGGATATGACAAGTGGTATAATTACTCCTGGTGGGACACTCACCACGGGAGCTCATACCTACCCTTCACTCCTGCCGTAGAAGCTTACGACTCAAATGGTTACATATTGTTCAGCTCGATCGAGAAATTCCCCGACCCGGTGCGCAACCGCTTCGGCCGGGATGCCGTTACAGAACTGATTCCTTTCCTGGAGAGTGTTTTCGGCCCTGCAGAGGAACCCGACCACTACACGTCGACCGACTACTCCGCAGACGGCGAAGTGATGACCCTTCAGACTGCTACGGTCGGCAAGGGTATCAACCTGGTGCTGATGGGCGACGGATACACAGACAAAGACATGTCTGCCGGCGGCCTGTACGAGACCCTGATGAATCAGTCTATGGAAGAGTTCTTCGCAATCGAGCCTTACAAGACCTTCCGCAACCGCTTCAACGTTTACGCCGTCAAGGTCGTATCCCCCAACGGAAGGATAGGAGAAGGCTACACCACGGCCCTGGCGTCGGGATTCGGCAACCTGTCGGAGGTATGGGGCGACTATGACAAGTGCTACGATTATGCCTTCAAAGTGCCCGGAATAACAAGCCGCGAGAATCTGCTCATCGCAGTAATGGTCAACTCCCGCCGGCATTCAGGTATGACAGCCATGTACCCGAATACCATGTCATGCGTAGCTTTCCAGTCTACACTCAAGAACGATCCGTCACTGTTCGGCCCCACGCTGCGCCACGAAGCCGGCGGACACGGATTCGGCTTCCTTGCAGATGAGTACTTCCAATACGACCGTTACGCACCGGCCGAGCATATAGAGAATTACAACCAGATGTACAACCAGTACGGATGGTTCTCCAACGTAGACTTTACCGACGACCCCGGGAAGATACGCTGGAGCGTCTTCCTTGCGGATGACAGGTACAAAGGCGAGGTGGGTATCTACGAGGGCGGCGCCCTGTATACCAAGGGAGCCTATCGCCCGAGCGAAAACAGTATGATGAACATGAACTTCGATTACTTCAACGCTCCTTCACGATGGGCTATCTACAAGAGGATCATGGAGTTGAGCGGCGAGGAAGCCAGCTTCGACAAATTCCTGGAGTACGATGCCGTGAACCGTGGCAAGGTACAGAACGCCGCACCGCGCATACCATTAAAGGCGGCAGCTAAAAGCCCCGCCTTCTATCCCGCTCCGCCGGTGATAATGCCTTAAAGAACCTTGACCATCTCTTCGAGGGACTTGCGCACCGAGTGAAGCTCGGTGGGCTTGCCCTCGCCCTTGGCGGGGTAACCTATGGCAAGGAGGGCGTAGATGCCGTGATCCTTGGTCTCCGGCAGCACCTCACGCACTTTGGACGGGTCGAAATCCCAGATCCACATATTGGCCAGGCCTGCGTCCGTGGCAGTGAGCATAAGGTGGGTGAGGACGATGGAGGCGTCTGTCTTGGCGGCGTTTACGCCGTCGCTCTCGCGCACCCAGGCCTCCTCGTTACGGCAGGCTACGATTAGCACGACGGGAGCGCCGTAGCAGTTGTGCACTTTATGCAGTTGCGCGAGCGCCTCTTCGCTCTTGACCACAAAGATACGGGTGGGCTGCATGTTCTTGGCCGAAGGGGCCATGCGTCCGGCCTCCAGGATCATGCTCAGCTTGGAGTCCGACACGGGAACACTATCGAAGGAGTGGCATGAATAGCGGCTTTCAAGTATGCGCATGAATGCGTCGGAGCCATACTTGTACTTGGTAATCTTATGATCCACATCGGCAAAGGCGGCGCGGTTCATAATCTTGCTGGTGTCGCTTATGCGACTGAGGAAATTCATCTTCATATTTGGCTTCTTTTTTAGTGTCCGGATTCACAAATATACTGATTTTTATTAAATTTGTTGCATTATGACGCTTGTTTCCTTTCTAGGCTGGGCGATAGTTACGCTTTCGTCGGCATTTATGAGGCTGAACCCGGATTATGAGGCTCCGCTTGAGAATCAGATGATTATGGGCGCACTTGTAGAGACGCTCGACACCCAGGGCTACTGGGTGAAAGTGCGCGCAGAGGATTACACCGGCTGGGTTACGGACCTGGCCATCCACGAGCTCACGGACGAAGAGAAGGACGCCTGGCTTGCCGCTCCAAAATGGATCTGCACCGCCGAGTACTCCCGTGTGCGGGAAGAACCCGGCAAGGATTCCGCCCCTATCTGCGACTTTACGATGGGCAACCTGGTGCGTCAGACCGGAGAAACCTGCCCCAGCGGCCGCTGGACAAAGGTCCAGCTCCCGGACGGACGGTTCGGATGGGTCCCCTCGGCGGACATCACTGACTTTGGCAAACGTACCGCGGCCCTTAATCCTAACGCCAAAGACATCCTTAATCTGGCACGCAGCTTTGCCGGCACCCCGTACATGTGGGGAGGCAACAGCATCAAGCACTTCGACTGCAGCGGCCTTGTGAAGTTTTGCTACTACATGAACGGCCTCATCCTGCCGCGCAATGCAAGCCAGCAGATAAAGTGCGGCCGCAACGTGCTCAACGAGGAATGGCAGCCCGGAGACCTCCTGTTCTTCGGCAGCGCCAAACCGTTCAGGGTCACGCACGTAGCCCTGTATGCCGGAGACGGAGTCATAGTGCATTCGTCCAAGAAAGTCAAGATAGAAACACTGGAGGTTTACGGCCGCGAGCCCATAGGCGCCGTACGCATCCTGGGCTACGAGAGCAACGGCGTCAGATTCCTCAAAGACGACCCTTATTACTTCAAACAAGATGGCAAGCAAAAGTAAAACCACCTGGTTCTGCTCCAGCTGCGGCAACGAAAGCCCCAAATGGCTTGGCCGCTGCCCCGCCTGCGGCGAGTGGAACACCTTTGTAGAGGCCCCTTCGGAGAAGGGCTCCGGCGGCTCCGGGAGGGCGCAGAAGAGCGAACGTAAGCCTTTAAGGCTCAAAGATATAGACAATTCGGCAGAGGCCCGCATCAGCCTG
>JAFZXV010000018.1 GCA_017616595.1 Bacteroidales bacterium | reverse complement strand
TCTGTAGCCTATGGATCCGCTGTTCGAAATAGCCAACCTGCGTTGCTCGTACGACAGGGAGTATCGCGAGGGCGTCTCCAAGGTGGTTCTGGAAATCCGCCGCCTTGCTATACCCAGGGGCAAGAAGGTCTTCATCGTGGGCGAATCCGGCATCGGCAAGAGTACCATCCTCGAGGTGCTCGGACTGATGAACAATACCATCGTGCCGGACCCCGCGGCCCACTTTGTCTTCCGCGCGCCGGATGGCAAGGCCACCGACCTGCTGGAACTCTGGCGCAGGGGCGATGATGACGAGCTCTCCGCCTTCCGCCGCGAGCACTTCAACTTCATCTTCCAGAGCACCAACCTCATGCGCAACTTTACGGCGTACGAGAACATCTCCATAACCCGTATGCTGCAGGGCTACAGCAAGGAAGAGGCTTTCGGCAAGGCCTCCGAGGTGCTGCGGGACCTGGGCCTCGAGCACGTGGGGCGCGAGAGGATGGCGCAGGAACTGTCCGGCGGCCAGCAGCAGAGGCTCGCCTTTGCCCGTGCCGTCATTCCCGACTTTACGGTGCTCTTTGGCGACGAGCCCACCGGCAACCTGGACGCAGAGAACGCTACCCGCGCGATGGAGCTTCTTACCGCAAAGCTGTCGTCCGTGGCCGGCAGTTCCGCAATCATCGTCTCGCACGATATGCACCTGGCCGTTACCTTTGCCGACGTAGTCATCAAGATACGCAAAGAGATGAACGACCGTTCCAGCAGCGACGAGTCCACTTTCCGCGGCGTGATAGACGACTCCTGCGTGTTTGCACCCGACACTTCGGGCCAGTGGACCAACTGGACAGACAGATACGCTCCCGCCGAGTTCGAACAATTCCTGAGGCATAAGCAATGAAACCAGAGATATCGGATTACCTGAAGCTGTTCATCCGCCGGGAGGGCAAGATAGTCCTTGGCCGGAAGTTCTCCAACGTGTGGCTGCTTACCGCCGTGCTGGTGGCGACCTTCCTTGCCATAGCGTTTGCCAACGGAAGCCTCAACTACCTCAATTACAAGATGAACGACCCGTTCATCAAGTGGGTGGACATCAAGAACGACAACAATCCCGCCGCTTTCAAGGCCCTGGAGCGCGACCTCGCAGACTCTCTGAATCCGGTCCGCTACCACTATCAGAGCTATTCCTACGACTACGAGTTCAGCTACAACTACTTTGGCGTGGCGGACTCCCTGCACTCCTACCTCAAATGCCGCTTCTTCGACTCCGGCAACAAGGAGCTCATCAAGGCCATAATAGCGCGGGACAACAAGATAATCGGCATAGAGCCGGCCCAGATAGACGAGCTGTCCGGCAACAGCATGGGCGTGTTCATCACGGAAAAGGCCGCCCGTAAGCTGGGCTACGCAGACGCAAAAGGCAACATCGACATGCCGGCGTATCTGGATATCTATCGCAAGTGCAGCGGGGCAGACAGGCTGGGCTTCCACCTCACGGACGAGCGCGCAAGGGTGCCCGTGCCGGTGCTTGGCGTGGTGCGCAGGCTGCCTGGCAGCGTAGACTTTGTGGCCTTCACCAATCTGTACCGCCAGATGCGGGCGGATGTGGTGTTCTATCTGAATAACGACGAGTACGCATCGTCCCTTTGCTACTTCATCCCGGAGGACGTAGATCCGGCTGAGTTCGACAGCCGCCTGTCCGAACTGCTGGGCGAGCAGACAGACGTCCCCTTCCTCATAGACGACCAGAGCTACGACCCGCGCGAACTATATTCCTATAAGAACAGGGTGCTGCAGGTCGACAAAGACGGCTACACGGACTATTATCTCGGCTTCCGCCGCGTTTATCCCACGGATACCCTCAAGGTCGACCCCATCGTGGCCAACAGGGTTAACGATATGATACTCAGCGAGTACGCCGGCAAGGACGTGCACCGCATCTACGAGTACGACTACACCTTCGACGCATTGCCTACGGGAGATTACCTCTCCATTTACTTCGACGACCTCAAGGAGATTTCTGCCTTTGCAGACGAGGTGGTGGGCAAGAACGAGCTGGAAATCGAGATGTCCCAGATCAACGCCAAGGAGAACTTCCAGTCCGTCAGCGTGATGGCCATCACCCTGTCTGTGGTTATGGTGATATTTGCCATAGTCTGCATCCTGCTGTTCATAGTCAACCTGCTGCAGTCTTACTTCCAGAAAGTCAAGCGCAACATAGGCACATTCAAGGCGTTCGGTATCTCCAACAGGGAGCTGCAGAGAGTCTATATGATTATTATGCTGGCACTTGTGGGCGCTGCGCTTGTCATATCGCTTGTGGCGGTAAGCCTGGTGCAGCTGTTCCTCAACGTGGTGGGCATAGTCAAGGACGAGGGCTTCGGATTTCTCTCCCTGTGGCACTGCGACGTGCTCCACGCATTCCCTCCTCTCATTACGATTGCAGCTGCCGTCGTAGTTGTGGTTGCAGCCGCGGTAACCGTGCGCATCGTGATGAAAAAACTTCTCTCCGCAACCCCCGGAGACCTTATTTACGACAGATAGAAAGTTATGAATATCAGAGCGTTCCTTGCCCTCGCGGGCTCGGCAGTATTGTTTTTTTCCTGCAACAGTAAAGACGACTTCATCCAGCAGCCGATAGAGGGGGGCGACGACCTCCGCGGTCTGCTGACCCTTGAAGGGCAGGATTCCGAACTCTCCCTCAGCCACGAGGGCGAGTCGTTCGACGATATCTTCTTTACGACCGACGAGGCCTGGAGCGTGAAGGATATTCCCGACTGGGTGGAGCTCACCGACGCCGAAGACCCGGACGCGGAGATAGGCCACGCCGGCACCACCAAGCTTTCCGTACGGGTACGCCCCAACCTCAGCGGAGCCGACCGCAGCGCTACCCTGAGCATTACCGGAGCCAAATCGGGTAATTCCCTGGCCAGCCTCAAGCTCAATCAGCCAAAGGTCATATTCGAGTTGTCCGAGGGCGATGATGCACTCCCGTTCGAGTGGTACAACTTCCAGATCAAGACGGACGGCAAACCTGCAGAGAATCAGCCGTCCCTCAAGAGCGTAACGCTCAAGACCAATGTCAGTTGGCATCAGGAGTTCGCCGGCGGCATAGACACCCTGTTTGCTTACACCTCCGCCGTTGTAAGCGGCGGCGCCCGCATAGACCTTATTCCCCTGGAGCCGTGCCTTGCAGAGGAAGACATTAAGGGCTCGATGAGCCTCATTCCCGATTTCCCCGGCGTGTCCCTGAGTTCCGAGGAGGTCGAAAGCATAAACGCAGACTGGATCCGCACGCTCTCCGTTTCCCAGACGCACTTTAACTTTGTGGTGGACTGGGTCGGCGACGTATCCAAGGACGGCCCCGTATTCTACGAGCTCGGCAAGGACCTTCAGACTCAGTCTTTCAGTTTTACCGTAAAGTCCGACGTAAGCTGGAGCATAGCCCAGGCCAGCGACTGGCTGGAGATTGGCGGCGCTGCGGTCGGGCAGAGCATCCAGGGCTCGGAGGAGCCTTACACGGTGGAACTCCGGACGCTGTATGCCAATCCGTCTGCGGAGCCCCGTCAGTTCAGCCTCCTGCTCGCCCCGTCGCTCCCCGAAGACATTCTCGAGATTCTCCCTGCCGAGCAGGTGGAAGGCCTGGGGAAGACGCTCGTCGGCGCTCAGAAAGGCTTGGTATTCAAGGTGCTGGAGGCGAGGGACGGAGACCCTCTGGAGGTCTGCAGCCACGAGTTCGAGAACGAAGACATTGGCTACGACGCCAAGCAGAAGTTCAACGTTTATGTTAAGACTCCCTGCGCATTTGCCGATTTTTGCGAGTTCTACTCAGGAGAGAATCCCTGGTTCGATTTCTCCGTAAGCCCGTCTGCAGATACTTTCCCGGCAGACAGTATATACACCATGACTTTCAGCCTTACGGCCCAGAATCTCGACTTCGAACCCGCATCCACTCCTGCCGCAGGCCCCAACTACCAGAAGGGATATGCGTTCTACAGCCCGCTTGCACGCGCCGGCGCTAACGGATCTCCGTGCTCGCTCAGCCCCAAGGCAGGCCTCTTTGCACAGGGCGCAGACGTGCCGCAGGTGCCTTTTGTCTTCAGTCAGAAGGCGTTCGTGTTCGATATCGACTGGCCCATGGGCCTGGAATCGATCCTTCCCCGTTCCACTGCAAGGCATGATGTCTCTGTGCAGAGCTCCGGCCGCTGGACCTGCGAGGTAACTTACGACAGCAACAACGAGAACCCCGACCTACTGAACTGGGTTGCCGGTATTCCCACAACCACAGTCAAGGGCAACACTACGCTCAAAGTCGGCTCCAGCGAAAGGAACAATTACGACCACTCCCGTACCGCCAGGGTACGCTTCATCAGCATAAACCACAGGGAGGCAAAGAAAGAGTCCGCGGCCTCGAACCCGGTATACATCATCGGCCAGAACGAATACCGCTTCATAATCCGCGAGCAGGAAGAAGAGAACAGCGCGCAAGTGGATGACCTTGGAACCGTTCCCGCATACCAGACTCCGGACGACGACTGCAGCTTCTTCCTCGAGTGCGGCGGCCCCTGGGTGATGATCGATCACCCGGATTACCTCAAGCCGGATATAGACAGGGTAGACAGCGAAGAAGGCTACAAGGGGCGCATCACCTTCAGCATAGTGCCCAATGTAACACCCGACATCAGGCCTGCCGGCAAGGATTACGACGAGATAGTTATTTCCGCAGATGAGGGCCTCAAGGTCAAGACCGTAAAGGTGCGCCAGGACGGCTTCGTGTTCAGCTACGAGCAGCTTATGACGGAGCTCGAAGCGTATAACGCAAATCCGCTCGGCATCTGCAATATGACTGTGACGCGCGGCGCAAAGTGGCATATCCTCGACCGGCAAGGCAACGAGGTTTACGCCAAAGATTTTGCCAGCGGCAACAAGGAGCTTGTGGAATTCCTCCCGGCGCATAATCTGGATGAGGGCGTATTCAGCGTTCCTTTCCGGTTTGAGGTACAGGAGCCGTCAGGTGTGGCTCCCCAGCAGCTCACATTGAGGCAGAAGGGCTATCAGTTCGATTTTGTCAACGGACAGCTCAACTTCAAGGAACTGCCCTCTGCTGCCGATACCAGGGAATGGGACATAGTGTGCTCTGGCCCTTGGGGCATCAAAGATAATTACGTACCGGAAGGCTTCCATTGCGAGTTGATCGGCAACGACACGCCAAACGGCAGTGTCCGCATCTGGGCGGACAACAATCTCTCCGTCGACCCTGTAAATGAGAGGATAGTTTTTGAAAGCATCCCCCACAAAGAGGCTGGCTACACTTATGAGTGGGGTATTGCCCTGGAGCAGGAGCCGTTTATATGGGAAATGGACTCGAGAGATGGCAGTTATTCATTTGCCGCAGTGCCCAGGGCAGACGACTCTATTCCCATAAGGATTAAGTGCTCCTCCAGATGGCGCGCAAGGCTGCTCAGAGACGGAAAAGACGAGGCCTTCGACAATCACTTCACCCTTACCGATTCGCCTGGCAGCGACGGCTTCTACCCTGGCGACGAGAGCGGTACCGGATACTATTCCCTCAGCTTCATTCCCACAGAGAACCTGGAGCCGGGAAAGGCCAAGCAGCTGATAATCAGAATAGAAAGCGAGTATAACTCGGATGAGCATCCTCTCTATGCCGACATCGATGTGACCCAGGATCCGTTCAACTGGGTGGTTACGGCAAAGAATGACTATGCCTGGGAGTCCACGGCAAGCAATTCGATAACCTTTGAAATTACCAGTGCCGGCGACTGGGAGATCCTGGACAGCAACGAAAACCACATCAGCCCTTCCAAACCGGTGAACGGTTGGACCTTCACCTGGGGCACTCCCGCGCACGACTATCCCACTACCGTAACTGTAAAGGGCTCTCCCAACTATAACCGCAGCGCCCGCGAGCTCAATTTCAAGATTGTCAGCATTCCTCATGAGACCGTCGGCCGTGGTGACGAGTGCCGGAAGGACGTAAAACTCAGTCAGAAAGCATACGAGTTCTACTGGAACGACGGTGGCGATAAGAATAACCTTGTGCGTGAGTCCACCCTTGAGCCTCTGGACGACGGGTACAAAGAAATCAACGTGCAGTGCACCTCCGACTGGAGCATCGGTGCTACAGACTCGTGGCTGCACGCAGAGAAGTCTGCCAACGGCAAGACCCTCAGGTACAAGGCAGACAAGAACGTCGGCTCCAGCACCTGGTCTGCTCAGCACGACGCCACTATTGCCCTTACCAGCAACGGTTTGGAACTCAAGTACAACGTACACCAGAAGCCGTACGAGTTCTCACTTAGCAGGACCTCCGTCAATATCGACCCTGAAGGTACCAAGGAAGTGGGTGTGGATGTAACCTGCTCCGGCCGCTTCTCGGTGACCCGCGGCGAAAGCTGGGTTATACTGGACGGCGCACAAAGAGACCTCAGCAACGTTTCCGGCAACGCAGCGGTTACAATCTCGGCCGTCAAAGACGAATCCGGCTCAGAAGAAGGCCGTACAACCACCGTTACCTTCGAGTCGCTGGATGTCTCCGGCCTGTCTCGTTCCGTGACCCTCAACCAGACACCTTACATCTTGCGCTTCTCGGGAGACACCAAGGATTCGTATACCTTCTCTCCCAACCAGGGCCATACGGAAAACCTGCAGCTGGACGCAACCGTTTCCTGGAATATTCAGGCTCCTGATTGGATAGTAGTATCGCCTTCTTCCAAGGCTATCTTTACCGACCAGGGCGACCCGGAGGAGGATCCGTTTACCGTCAGCACCACGGAGAAGAATCCGCTGAGGACCCGCCGCAGCGGAGCGCTCAACCTGTATGCATCCAAAGACCCGTACCGCATTGTGGCAACTATCCCTGTGTATCAGGATGCGTTCCTCGTAGAGGGAGAGCCCGAAGCGTTCGATGCTGTGGATCCTTCGTCCCGGGAGGTCACGGTATTCTCCAGCAACGCGTGGGAGATAGACCAGAATGCGTCCTCAGACTGGATTGAGTTTGCTTCTATGCCTACCCTTGCCGGCTCCGGCAGCGAGGTTGGAGAATCCGTCCAGATTTTCGTAAAGCCTCATTCCGGCACCGGCCTGAAGACCGGCCACCTGGTGTTTGCCAACAAGACTTATCCCGGCGTCACCAGAACCGCTTCCATTACCCAGAAAGCGTTTAACTGGACCGTGACCCCGAGCGCCAATTCAGTGACGTTCCCGCCGCTGCTCGGCACACAGGACAAGCTGGAGTTGTCTGTCTCTACCTCCGGCGAATTCGAGACCAACGTGTCATATGCCACCGGCGACGGCTGGCTTGAGGTTACCGACGGCGA
>JAFZXV010000178.1 GCA_017616595.1 Bacteroidales bacterium | reverse complement strand
TGGCCTCTGGGAACACAGTCTGCCGCTCAAAAACAGTCTGCCGCCGTAATGCTACACCAGGTCTTTTCCGTGGCAATTCTTGTACTTCTTGCCGCTGCCGCAAGGGCAAGGGTCGTTGCGGCCCACCCTCTTGTCTACCTTTACGGGGGCGTTTGACTTCTGCTCGCCATTGGTGCTGAGGTCCTGATGGCGGGCGTTCATCTGAGACATGTCGGTGCGGCGCTGCATTGCCCTCTGAGGAGGCTGGCTGCGGTCTGTAAGGGGAACGAATGCCCTGAAGAGGAACGACAGGACGTCCTGGTTGAGGGTCTCCAGCATCTCGGAGAAGAGGTTGTAGCTCTCCAGCTTGTACACCACGATAGGGTCTTTCTGCTCGTAGGTGGCGTTCTGGACGCTCTGTTTGAGGTCGTCCATCTCGCGCAGGTGCTCCTTCCAGTGCTCGTCTATCTGGTAGAGGACTATGTTCTTGCTGAGGGTCTTGGACACCTCGCGTCCCTCGCTCTCGTAAGCCTTCTCCAGGTTGACGGAGAGGTTGAGGGTCTTGCGACCGTCGGATACGGGAATGGCGATGTTCTGGTACATCGAGCCCTGTTTCTCGTAGACTCCCTTGATGATGGGCCACAGCTTCTCGTCCAGGGCGTCCATGCGGCGGCGGTAGGTTTCCTGCATAACGTCGCAAATGCGCTTGACCAGCTCGTTCTTCTTCATCTTCTCGTACTCGTCGGGGTCGATCTCCACGTCGATGGAGAATTTGGCCATAAGGGCCTCGCGGAACTCATCTGCGGGGGCGCCCTCCAGGCGGTCTACAAGAACGGAAGCGGAATCCACCATCATGTTCTGGAGGTCGATCTCTATCTTCTCTCCGCTGATTGCGTTGCGGCGGCGGGAGTAGATGGCCTCGCGCTGATAGTTCATCACGTCGTCGTATTCGAGCAGGCGCTTACGTATGCCGAAGTTGTTCTCCTCGACTTTCTTCTGGGCGTTCTCTATGGCGCCGGAGAGCATCTTGGCCTCGAGAGCCTCGTTGTCCGCCATGCCCATACGGTCTACCATACCGGCTATACGCTCGGAGCCGAAGAGACGCATCAGCTTATCCTCCAATGAGATATAGAAGGTTGACGAACCCGGGTCTCCCTGACGTCCGGCACGGCCGCGGAGCTGACGGTCGACGCGGCGGGAGTCGTGGCGCTCGGTGCCTATGATGGCAAGGCCGCCTGCCGCCTTGACCTCGTCCGAGAGCTTGATATCGGTACCACGGCCTGCCATGTTGGTTGCAATGGTAACGGTGGAGCTCTGGCCTGCCTGGCCCACTATCTCAGCCTCGCGTGCGTGCTCCTTAGCATTGAGCACGTTGTGGCGTATACCGCGCAGACGGAGCATCCTGCTGAGGAGCTCGGAAGTCTCCACGTCCGTAGTACCCACCAGCACGGGGCGCCCGGCCTTGGAGAGCTCGGCCACGCGGTCTATGACGGCGGCGTATTTGGCCTTCTTGGTCTTGTAGATAAGGTCGTTCTGGTCGTCACGGATTACAGGACGATGGGTGGGGATGACCATTACGTCGAGCTTGTAGATGCTCCAGAACTCACCGGCCTCTGTTTCTGCCGTACCCGTCATACCTGCAAGCTTGTGGTACATACGGAAGTAGTTCTGCAGGGTGATGGTTGCAAAGGTCTGGGTTGCGGCCTCCACCTTTACGTTCTCCTTTGCCTCGACTGCCTGGTGCAGACCGTCGCTCCAGCGGCGGCCCTCCATGATACGGCCGGTGGACTCGTCCACTATCTTTACCTTTCCGTCTTCGGAAATGATGTAGTCGACGTCTTTCTCGAACATCGCGTACGCCTTGAGCAACTGCTCCACTACGTGCACGCGCTCGCTCTTGAGGGAGAACTCCTCCATCAGGGCGTCTTTCTTTGCCTGCTTCTCCGCAAGGGTGCCCTCGCCCTGCATTATCTCTGCGGTGCGGGCGCCTACGTCGGGCAGGATGAAGAAGTCTTCCGTACCCACGGCCTCGGCCAGCATAGCGTCTCCCTTATCCGTTTTGACCACGGAGTGAAGCTGCTCATTGATAACGAAATAGAGAGGGTCGGTGATGACGGGCATCTCCTTTTCGTTGTCCTGGATGTAGTAATTCTCCGTCTTCTGGAGAATGACCTTTATACCGGGCTCGGAGAGGTATTTGATGAGGGGCTGATACTTGGGCAGACCCTTGTGGGCACGGAGGAGAAGCTTGCCGCCCTCTGCCTCATCCCCTGCGGCGATGAGCTTCTTGGCCTCGTTGAGGCACTGGTTGACGAGCTGGCGCTGAGCTGTATAGAGGCGCTCCACATAGGGCTTGTATTCGGAATACTGGGCGTCGTCGTCGGTGCTCTTCTGCACGGGACCGGAGATGATGAGGGGGGTACGGGCGTCGTCGATGAGCACGGAGTCGACCTCGTCCACGATGGCGAAGTGATGCTTGCGCTGCACGAGGTCTTCCTTGGCAATGGCCATGTTGTCCCTCAGGTAGTCGAAGCCGAACTCGTTGTTGGTACCGAAGGTGATGTCGCACTCGTATGCGCGGCGGCGTGCGTCGGAGTTGGGCTGATGCTTGTCTATGCAGTCGACGCTGAGGCCATGGAACATATACAGGGGGCCCATCCACTCGGAGTCTCGTTTGGACAGGTAATCGTTGACGGTAACCACGTGGACGCCCTTGCCTGCGAGTGCGTTGAGGAACACGGGGAAGGTTGCCACAAGGGTCTTGCCTTCACCGGTTGCCATTTCCGCTATCTTGCCCTGATGAAGGGCGATACCGCCGATCACCTGGCAGGCGGAACCGGCCTGCTCGCGATCCGTGGGGGCAGGGTCGCCGTAGTGCTCCATGTCCCAGACTATCTCGTTGCCGCCGGCTACCCAGTGGTTCTGGTAAATTGCCTTGTCGCCCTCTATGTGCACAAAGTCGTGGTCTACGGAGAGCTTGCGGTCGAAGTCGGTGGCCGTTACGGTAATGGTCTCGTTCTGCTTGAAGCGGCGGCCGGTGGACTTCATGATGGCGAAGGCCTCGGGGAGGATTTCGTCCAGGCATTTCTCTATGGCCTCGTCCTCGTCTTTGACGAGTTTGTCGGACTCGGTGGCGAGTTTCTCCTTTTCTGAGATGGGGATGTCTTTGGCCAGCTCCTCGCGTATGGCCTCCATCCTGTCTTCGAAGGGCTTTTCTACCTGACGCAGGCGCTCGCGCAGAGCGGCGCTATGGGCGCGGAGATCATCGTCTGAAAGGGCGTTGATGGTGGGATATATCTCGAAGAAGCGTGCAAGGATAGGTTTGACTGCCTTATAGTCGCGGTCTGCCTTTGATCCGAACAGCTTTTTAATTACGTCTGCTAATGCCATATTCTTTTATAATTAAAGTCTGCAAAGTTAGTAAAAATAACGGACTTTGCTTCATCAAACTGCGTACCGCTGACAAAAAGGCAGAAAATGCTTATATTTGCACCAAATGGATGCTGAGATTCTGGTTATCATAGTAACTTTCAACGGCATGCAGTGGATGGAACGCTGCATACGCTCCGTCAACGCCTCCAGCGTTCCCGCAGACATAATCGTAATAGACAACGGTTCCACGGACGGAACCCCGGAATGGCTGGAAAAGAATGGGGTGGAGGTTATCCGTTCCTCAGGCAACATAGGTTTCGGTGCGGCAAACAACATCGGCATGCAGCGGGCCCTTGAAGAGGGTTACTCCTTCGTCTACCTTCTGAATCAGGACGCCTGGGTGATGCCCGACACCCTCAAGATTCTCTCGGACGCGTTCTACGCCACCGGCGGTTACGGCATCCTGAGCCCTGTGCAGTACGACGCAAGCGGCAAAAAGATGGACCGCCAGTTTGCGAAACGCTGCAAGCGATATCTCCGCAGGCAGAAAGACGCTGCCGTAGCAAACGTTCCCTTCGTAATGGCCGCCCACTGGATGATCAGCCGCGGCTGCCTGATGGAAACCGGCGGCTTCTCCCCCGCTTTCACCCAGTACGGCGAGGATGACAACTACATCGACCGGGCAAAATGGAAAGGCTACAGGTGCGGCGTCGTAAGGGCCGCCGGAGCCGTGCACGACAGGGCCGACAGGCCAAGCTCTCCGGAAAGGAAGATGTTTTTAAAATGCAACGGATCGATTGCCCGCGTAAGCATGCCGGGGTTCGGTGCCCTTCTGCGTCTCTTGTGGGAGACAGTCCGTCTTGCGATGACAGGCATCGTCCACTTCAGCAAAGCGCCGTTCCGCTTTATCGGAACGTTATGGAAAAGGTTTCCGGAATTGATGCGCTACCGCCGCCAGAGCCGCAAGAGAGGAGCGTTCCTGAATAAAAGCTAGCCTTCCCGGGAAAAAGTTTCGAACACTTCCTTGGGCATCCTGCCCGATGTGACCGTACGCTGCACATTGCGGGCTGTTCTGTACATCAGCCTGTTGCGGCCTTCCTTGTGTCCGATGAGGATGTACTTGAGCACACGGCATCCCTCGACGAGCCAGATGTAGCTCCCCAGTAAAAAACGCCTTATGCGGTTCTTCCCGCCATAGAACAGAAGGGCGCCGGCAACACGGGCGGGCTTGATGGCCGCTTCCATAGCGGATACGGACCCTCCGGCCTTGTGAGTGATTTCCACGTCGGCATCGGTATACACCCCATAGCCGAGCTCATTGAAATTGTGCCCCAGGGCTATGTCTTCCGGGGTAAAGAAATAGCGCTCGTCAAACCAGCCCGCCTTACGGAACAATTCCGTCCGGGCCAGGAAGCAGGCGCCGTTGAGCGTCCAGGTTTGGAAAAGGCCGCTTTTCATACTCCACCGGGACGGGCGGGTCTCGTCAACGAGATGCAGGTAATGCTTCATATAGCGGCACAATGTCCAAGGCGCGCGCCCGCACGTCTGGACCCTGCCGTCCGGAAAGACGATCCTGGGCGATACCGCAGCGGCGTTCCCAGGAAGCCTGGAAAAGTCTTCAAGCAACCTGTCTATCACCGGCATCTGCATACAGGTGTCGTCGTTGACTATGAAACAGAACTCCCCCTTTGCCTGCCGCAGCGCCAGATTGTTGTTCTCTGAGAACCCACGGAGCCCGGTACTCTCGATTACTGAAACCCAGGGGTACCTTTCCTTGAGAAGAGCCAGATTCCCATCCGAGAACATATATGCCACGACAAGCGTCTCATAAGACACGGAGGTATATGCCCTTATGCTGTCCAGACAAGGGAAAAGAATGTCCGGACGGTTCATGCAGACTATGACTATGCTGACTGTCGGCATGGCATCAGGCATTAAATGGAACGCCTATACGAAGGCGCTTGTGAATTATCCTGCTGAGGCAGTCGAGCATAATCTTCCAGCGCGGGATATTGTTCTCCGAGCGGAATTTTTCTGCCAGTTTTCTGGCTTCAGGATCAGCGTTGCGGCTCATCATCCACATTCCGCTGAAAGGATACTGCCTTATGCCGTTCTGCGCCAGGAGCTTCTGTACGCGCCAATATACGTACATGCGGTCCCATTGCTTGGCGGGATTTGCGAAATAATTGCTGCTTACACTTCCCTCCCTTTCCGTAACTATGTATATTACAGCCTCATCGAATGCTACTTTACGTGCCTTTAACCCGCACAGGACGGAGAACATATAATCATTGGCACAGGATGTCTCGTCAAAGCGTATATTCTCCCTCCGGACCAGCTCCCTTTTGACCAGCTTGCCGGTAGGTTCAGGATAACAGTAACGGCAGTAGTAGTCCATATCCCTGGGCCTGTCTTTATAGGCAGACAGAAGCTGGGTCTTGTCGCTTACCCTCATGCTGAATTCGCCGGTACCGTACTTAACCGCCGTCCGGTTGAAAATGATGAAATCGGCGTCATCGTCTTTGCGACGGTCGATTTGGTCGAATGCGTCCGGAGCCAGGGCATCGTCGGAGTCCAGGAACAGAAGCCAGCGCCCCTGTGCTTTATCCAAAGCCTGGTTTCGGGCATATCCGGCACCGCGGTGTTCCTTGTCTTCTATTGCAAGGCACTCGATGTCATCCCTTTTGGGAACCGACTCCAGGGCTCTGCGAAGCAAGTCGTTATTCTCATGCCAAGGCACTATGACAGAGTACATTATCATGGCTGAATCTGCAATTGTCTTTTAATCTAATCCTTCTATTTTGCGCTTCTAGTTTGCGAAGATACGAAATTGTGATAAATAATCATTATCTTTGAGGGTTATGTTCAATCTGGACTCCTTTATCCGTAACAGTGTTGTCCGTCGCCGCGAAAGCCTGTTCGCACGCGACATAGAGGCCAACCATGCTACCCTTGAGAAAGAAATCAAAGGCAGCAGCATATGCGTGATAGGCGGCGCGGGGAGCATAGGTTCCAGCTTTATCAAGGCTGTCTTGCCGTTCGAGCCCCGGAGCGTAGTCGTTATAGACCTCAACGAAAACGGCCTTGCCGAGCTGGTACGTGACGTCCGCAGCACACACAACCTGTTCGTCCCGGATGAGTTCCGCTGCTACACCCTCAACTTCGCAGACCCTATCTTTGAGCGTATCTTCCTGGAAGAGAAGGGCTTCGACATCGTAGCCAACTTCTCCGCCCACAAGCACGTCCGGAGCGAGAAAGACCGCTACAGCGTTCAGGCACTCATAGAAAACAACGATATCAAGGCCCGCAGGCTGATGGACCTCCTGAGGCGCTACCCGCCCAGGCACTTCTTCTGCGTGAGTACAGACAAAGCTGCCAACCCCGTCAATATCATGGGCGCCAGCAAGCGCATCATGGAAGACCTCGTAATGGCATACAACCAGTATTTCAAGGTTACCACTGCACGTTTTGCAAATGTTGCATTCAGCAATGGGTCTTTGCCTGACGGCTGGCTGCATCGCCTTCAGAAAAAACAGCCTTTGGCAGCGCCCAACGACGTTAAGCGCTACTTCGTCTCGCCGGAAGAGAGCGGCCAGATATGCATGCTCGCATGCATACTCGGAAGGGGCGGCGAGGTCTTCTTCCCTAAACTCAGCCAAGACCAGATGCTCACTTTCAGCAGTATCTGCGACGACCTGGTCAAGGCGGAAGGTTTTGAGAAAAAGGAGTTCGCCACCCCGGAAGAGGCCAGGCACTTCGCCGGCCGGATGTCCCCCGACGGCAAGCAGTATCCCGTGGTTTACCTCAAAAGCGACACTACCGGCGAGAAAGCCTTCGAGGAGTTCTTTGTTCCCGGAGAAAAGATAGACCTGGAGCGCTTCCGTTCCATGGGCGTGGTGGAGCAAAGCCAACGCCATACAATCGAGGAAATCAACGCATTTTTCGACAAGCTCGAGTCTATCTTCGCCCGCCCCGACTTTACAAAGGCAGAGGTCGTGGATGCAATCAAAGAATTCATTCCCAGCTTCGAGCACACAGAGACGGGCCGGAATCTGGACCAGAAAATGTAAACGCCATGTTTCAGGATGTAATCCACTTCATAAAAGAACTTTACGGCACTCCTACGGTACCTTTGTCCGTCCCCCGGTTCGCAGGTAACGAAAAAGCCTATCTTGCCGAGTGCATAGAC
>JAFZXV010000177.1 GCA_017616595.1 Bacteroidales bacterium | reverse complement strand
GAACGAATTCTGCGTAGAGCTTGCCCGCCGCCTGCGCGCCCCTCTGGTGTCTACCAGCGCCAATATATCCGGCGAGCCCACGCCTGGGCGCTTCTCGGAAATCGACCCGGCAATAGTATCCGCCGTAGATTGGGTAGCCCCCAAGAGGCTCGACTCCGGCGCCAGCGGCCGCCCTTCCCAGATTATCAAACTCGGTCTCCGGGGAGAGGTAGAAATAATTCGGCCGTAATCAATTAGTCGCCAGTCCGTATCGATTTCTCCATCCTCGCTTCGCTCGCCCTCCCGCAAGCGGGCCCCTCCCACTACAAGCGTGGGTGCTTATGATTCCGAAATCGACACGGACCGGCTCGGATCACCATTCATATGTATATTGGACTGATTTCAGACACGCACGGAACATTCAGCGAGCCGTTCAAGGAGTTTCTGGCTCCCGTGGACGTTATTTGGCATGCGGGCGATTGGGGCGGCGGAGAGGATTTTGTGCGGTCGATTACGGATTTCAAGCCAGCGGTTGGCGTTTACGGCAATTGCGACGGGTACGACATCCGCTATCTGTATCCCGAGTACCAACTGCTTAAAGTGCAGGGGCTCAGCATCTTGCTGACTCATATAGGGGGCTCGCCGGGCCACTACTATCCGCAGGCGCAAAAGCTCATAAACCAGTTCAAGCCGGATGTCTTCATCTGCGGACACTCCCATATCCTCAAGGTGATGCACGACGACAAATACAACCTTCTGTACATAAATCCTGGCGCCGCAGGCCTCCAGGGATGGCAGCTCGTGCGCACCGCATTGCGCTTCAAAATAGAGGAGGGACGCATAAAAGAGATGGAAGTTTTTGAATATCCGAGAAATAGTGCTACCTTTGCGGACAGTTTTTAAAAATTTTTACAATATGAAGAAAGTTGTTATTTCTATGGCTATTGCCGCCCTTTGCTTCTGCGCTTGCTGCAACAACAACAGCAACAACCAGAATAAGGGCGAGGCTGCAGAGGTCGAGGCAACCGAGTGCTGCGAAGGCTCCGAGAAGGAGTGCTGCGGCGAGTGCGCCGACTGCGAGAAGGCAGAGGGTGAGTGCTGCGGTGACTGCGAGAACTGCGAGAAAGCAGAGTAATTACAGACTCGACTTAAAGCAAAAAAGACGCGGAGATTCGGTTCTCCGCGTCTTTTTATTTATGAGTATAAGGTCTTACTTCACAACGTAGCCGGGGAAATAGATGTTACCGCCATCTTTGCTGCGGTAAGAATCAATTTCTATTACGTCACCGGCGTTCACCTGAGTCGTGAAATTGGCACGAGGGATGACAATCTCCATCATGACGATATCGGAAGCCGTAGCAGGCTGGTTGCCGGCGATAACGACGTTATCCAGCGTTAGGCCCTTTGCTTCTCCGCCGTTAGGGTTATCCTCAATCTTAGGAGCATCTGCAGAGCCGCCGAACAGGTACATGAAAGTATATGCGTCATACTTGTTGTCGCCCATTCCGGTTGATCCGCCGTATTCACCTTGTGTAAGGTCATTCTTGAAGTTGAAGTAGAGATACAGGTATGCACCGCCGCTCCAAAGCCTTGAACCGGGATCTGTTTCAACGTAGAAATAGAAGTTGTCGGCATCATTGAATACCTTGAATGCCTTGAAAAGACCTGCAGGCTCTGCAGTGGGAATATCTGCCCAATCGTCGAAGTTGCCGTCGATGGTGATGCCGGTAGCAAGGGTGCCGGTCTCTACGAGGGTGATGTCCTTGATGCGGAAGATGGTGCCACTGGATGCGCCGCCAAAGTCGATGAGGATGTCCATAGGCTCCTCAGTGCCGGGCACGAAGTCCTTGACCTCGAATGTGGTAATCACACCGGCTGAAAGAGGAGTACGGCTAACCTCGAATGCAACCGGCACGTCAACACCCTTCTGGTAGCCCTTCATGAAGATGGGAGCATCCTTGCTGGCGAAGACCGTTGCCTTGAAGGTGTAGGTCTTGTTCATGCTGAGGGTGATGGGCGAGGTAGGACGGATCCACATCTGAGCCTGCCAGTCTCCGTTGGTGTCTTCGTT
The DNA here is from genome assembly GCA_017616595.1 of Bacteroidales bacterium. Classification (GTDB taxonomy): domain Bacteria; phylum Bacteroidota; class Bacteroidia; order Bacteroidales; family UBA932; genus Cryptobacteroides. The sequence continues at coordinate 562 of JAFZXV010000177.1, read as the reverse complement.
CATGGTGACGGTGTAGGTAGACTCCTGGAAGGTGCTCTCGGGTGAAGGCTTCTCACCGGCCCAGCCGGGATTGAAGTACCACTCGATGGTGTGTGCCTCGTCTGCAGGCTTCCAGAGGTTGTTTTCTGCCAGATACTCGGCGCCGGGGGTGAAGTCCCATGCGTTGGGATCGACTACCTCTGCAACATCGGTAACGATAACGTTGACATACTTGCCGCCGGTGCCGGAAGTACCTACATAGTAACCGCTGATGGCTACCTTCTTGCCGTCGAATTCGGAAACGTCAAGACCCTGGGGAGATCCCTGACGGGTTGCGCCTTCAACCTCGATGTTGATGTAGTTGCCGGACTTGACAACCTTGCCTGCGAACTTCACGAAGTCGGAGGTAGGTGCATTGTCGGGATATGCGTCAAAGGTCTCAGTAATATCTACGACTGCGGTCTGAGGAACCTGGTTGCCGCTGCTGAGAACCTCGACGGTGCCGCCCTGGGCAGCCTCGACGAGTCCGTAGTAGGTGGTCTTCTTTGCGGTGATGCTCACCTTGTCTCCAACTGCGGGAGTG
>JAFZXV010000176.1 GCA_017616595.1 Bacteroidales bacterium | reverse complement strand
GCGCCAGGCCTATGCGGTCGCCGACCTTGAGCTCCAGCGTTGCCCTGTCGAGCTTTACTCCAGTCACGGAAACGAAGTTCTTGCTCACGTACACGTTGCAGGCGTCGGTCTTGGCGCCCGCAAGAGTAGCAACCATAATGACCGCATTGCCGTCACTTACGGCCGTTACCTTGCCGTTCTGGTCAACCGTGGCAACGGACGGCGCAGTGCTGCTCCAGCTCAGGGCGGTATTGGTGGCGTTCGCCGGTTCTATGGTGGCCTCCAGAACTTCGGTGCCGCCCACTTTGAGCATGAGGTCGTGCTTGTTGAGGGTGACGGAGGTGGGGTCTACTTCCGGGTGGCATGCGGCGGCGAGGGCGAGCAGCGCCGCGAGCGCGAAGAGGATTCGTTTCATAATGGGATATGGTTATGCAGCACAAACCGGGCGATTTGCGCGATGTGATTATGTAGATTGCTGATAATTAATAGCTTAATACCCCACCCAGAAACAGAGTGGTACGCGGAGGATATATTACAGCAGATAGCCATAACTAATGGGGTTCCACAAATATAACAAATTTCTTTGTTCTGCCGGAATAATATCCGCGTTCATCTGAACAGATCATCCATGTTGACAGTTTTCTGGAAACGGCCGCTATAAAGGCCGTTTCTGAGGCCGTAGGTGGTGATTAGTGTCATTTGCGGATTCCGCTTTCTTTTTGTGCTTTCTGTTATGGCGACGATTTTGTTTCGCAGTTTTTCGTCATAATCCTTGTCAACTGTAAACTCACTCTGCGAAAATTTCATCTCGCATACGTTTACTACTCTGTCGGCCCGGTCGATAAGCATATCAATTTGAGCGCCTGGTGTAAAGCCATCGGCAATATGACGCCAGGGATATATCTCACAGTGCACACCTTGGATGCCAAGAGCCCTTTTAATCTGCTCCTGATGAGAAAAACATACGTCTTCAAAAGCCTGTCCGCGCCACGGACTTAATTTGGGTAGATTCTGATTGTCTTGCCAGAAACTGCGGTTGTTGGTGGGGTGTTTTTGGGCGAAACTCAGGTAAAAGAGGCAGAACGGATCTGTCAACTTATAATATTTTTTCCGCTTGGATTCTCCGAAGTTATAGAAGGAAGTGATCAGGTCGCATTCTTCCAGCGACATCAGTATTTCACCCACAGCTCCGCCGTTGGACAGTCCCAGGTCTTCACAAATTTTCCCTCGCAGCACTCCGTAACGGTATTTGCTGATATATTCGACAATCTTTTTGTATTTGTCATTATCGGCAAACATAGACTGAAATAGCCTTGTGTACTCTTTCTCCATCTTGTTGCCCCTGTTGAAGAACATAGTGTCTATGTTCTGGGCGAGTGATTTTCCTTTCTCGAACAGGGATAGATAATAGGGAACACCTCCCACAATCATGTATGATTGCACGATGTCGTACCTGTCCATGAGAACACCTCTGCTTTGGAAATACTCTTCGGTCTCGGCGAGGGTGAATGGATGTATATGAATGTCCCTGCTGGTCCTGTTGTATAGTCCGCCATTGTTGTTTACCAGATTATCCATCATCCAGGCTGTTGCACTGCCTGCTGCAATCAAGAGCAACTTATGCCTTCCGGACGCAAAACGGTTCCAGAAATGCTCCAGTGCGCTCATAAACCCGGCGCGGGGAGTATCCAACCAAGGCATTTCATCAAAAAACAGAACTAGCCTTTCCTCTGAAGGATGTTGACAGATTAATAACCATAGCCTGTCAAAAGCATCAAACCAATCCTTTATGGGGTTAGGATTGTCATAACCGTACATTCTTAGCGTCTTGGAAAACTCATCCAACTGAATACGATATAGTAATTCCGGTTGGCGGTCCTTAAGCTCCTGAGGAGAAACAGCCGTGTGGAAAAAGGAGAAAGTATCGTCAAAGTACTCTCGAATCAAGAAGGTTTTTCCAACGCGTCTTCTGCCATATACTGCAACAAACTGCGCTTGCTGCTCTTCCATCAACCTATCTAAAAGTTGGACTTCTATTGTTCTTGCTATAATTGCCTGTCGCATGTTGTTAAAAATTATTTCGCTACGAAGATACAAATATTTCTTTTCGCAGCAAAATAATTTCAAAAGCAAGGCCGGTTCTGTTACATTGTTGTCCCATTGTTTTACCCAAATTTTCAAAATCTCTGTAACCAATTGAATATCAAGACATATTTTTAATAGAACACCTGTTTCCTAAACCTTAAATAGTGGTTCGATTCCACTAGGAGCTACAAGAAAGGCTTGCCAATCCGGCAAGCCTTTCTTGTATGCAGGGCCTCCGTTGCCTCTACAGCGCAGCGGCGGCGATGCGGCGCTCGAAGTGGGCGCGAAGGTCGGACCAGCGGTAGCAGTTGCCGCTGACGGGGGTGAGGCCGCGCACCTGCGTCTCGCGCTCGTTGTACCAAAGCTTGACCAGGGGCTCGCTGCCGGGTTTCCGGTAAAAAACCATTTGCAGGTTGGAGGCCATCGGCACCTGGAAGAAACTCTGCCAGGTGCCGGAGGCGTCGGCGTTGTGGAGACGGTCGCCGGGGCCGACGAGGTCCATAAGGCCCGCCAGGGGCAGGATTCCCGAATCGTGGCCGAAGCGCAGGTCGGCGGCAGTGGGGCTGTTGTCCTGCAGGGCCGCATCGGCGCGGTCGATGATGTCTCGAAGCAGGTCGCGCGCCGCCCAGATGGTCTGGTCGCCGAATTCGACGGAATTGGCCATTGCGGTATATATGCTGGAATTGTAACAGGAGTACCAGGCGATGAGTTCATCTATGGTGAAGAAGCGCCCGAAGATGTCGGCGTCCTGCGTTTCCGTGCACTGGCGGATGCTGCCGTAGGAGAAGATGCTGTAGACGAACTCTAGCGGCGAGGTTATGACGGTAGCCACGCGCGCCGAATCGGCGATGAAGATGGCCTTCATCAGGCGGCTTTGATCCACGCGCTCGCTGATCATCTCTTCCATCAGGCCATTGCTCGCCTCGAGAATCTTGTCCATGTCGTAGTAGTCATGTGCCAGCAGGTTCAGGTAGCGGTCGCCCGTCACAAAGTCGAAGACCAGCTGCGGGGCGTTGTCGTCCAGGCTGGCGGTGAAATGGGCCATGCTGAGCAGGCAGCGGGGGATATTGCTGGACTGTACGAATACCTGGCGGCGTGCCGGGTCGTGCCATACGGGTTTTACGCGGTCGTGGAGACGCTGCGCGATGGCGCGGTGCTCGCGCCCGCCGCGGGGCGTCAGCTCGCCGGCCATATCGACATGGTCTGCATAGATGGCAGCGACGGCCTTGTAGAGTTCTTCGCCTTCCGGGGTCAGGATGCCTGCCACACGGGCGGAGTCCATGTACTCGTAAGCGCGCCGGGCGCTGCTGCCGATGGCGCGGCGGGAGCCGTGGCGGCCGTAGTGACTGACGTAGAAGGGCGTGTATCCGTCTGGAACGGCAGTCTCTGGGCCTGGGCGGTACTCATATGAGTGGTGCACGCCGGCGGCGCGGTCAGGATTTTCCCTAATCAGGGATGCATAATCGCTTTGGGCAGACAGCGTTCCGCTGCAAAGCAGCAATGCGGCGGCTGCAAGAAGAAAGGGCCGTTTCATATAATAGTCATTGATTACAGGGCTTCCACCGCGGCCTTGTAAACGGTATCGGTATCCAGATAGAGGTGGTAGAAGGCGTTGTCGCCAAGTTTGGAATATCGGCCGACGAGGGCACGGAGCTGGGCCATCATGTAGGGGCGCTCGACTTCCCATTCGTCGCCCTTGGGGGCGAGGCCGTCACGCGAGGAGGCAAAGGCGAGGAAGCGCTTTTCCAGGTCTGCGCCGTCGAGGTAGCGCAGCAGCTCGTCAAATTCCGTAATTGCCTGCAGCTCAGCCTTGTGCTTGTCGAACCAGTCTGAGGAGAAGCGCACTGCGGTGGCCTTGCGGTTGCAGGCGATATAGAATTGCCCCACCTTGGTGGTGTCTATGGGTACGAAGATATCGGGCACTATGCCTCCGCTCTCGACCCTCATGCTGTCTGCGGCAAGCATCTCGCCATGCTCGTAACGGTTGTAGAAATCCTCGTCGTAGCTGTCGTATGCCTTCTGGATGCAGCGGCCGGACGGGGTGTAGAAGCGTGCCACGGTAATGCGTATTCCGGAGCCGTCTTTAAAGTCGACCGGCTCCTGCACGAGCCCCTTGCCAAAGGTGCGGCGCCCGACGAGCGTTGCCCGGCCGTTGTCTTGCATCGCACCGGCAAATATCTCGCTGGAAGAAGCAGAGCCCTCGGAAACCAGCAGCGTGAGCCCCATATCCTGGAGCACTCCGTTGCCGTCGGCGTACGAATCCTGGCGGGGGTACTTGCGCCCTTCCATATAGACGATGAGCTGGCCGCGACGCAGGAACAGGTTGCTAAGTATCAGCGCCTGGTCCATATAGCCGCCGCCGTTGTCGCGCAGGTCTACCACAAGATGCCTTGCGCCCAGCTCCTTAAGCTCCAGCGCCGCCTTGATGAATTCCTGCGCCGTGGTGCGGGAGAACTTGCTCAGGCGGATGAAGCCCACGGTGTCGGACACCATAAAGGATGCGTCCACCGAATGCGTGGGGATGCGCCCGCGGACAATCTGGAACGGGATTACCTCGCCGCTGCGGGAAACGGTAACCGTAACCTTGGTGCCGGTGGGGCCCTTCATAAGCCGCACCATGCTGTCCTGCGGGAAGCTGATGCCGGCTATAGGCTTGTCGTCCACCTTGAGCAGACGGTCTCCTGCCTGCATGCCGACCCTTTCCGCCGGGCCGCCGGGGATTGCCTCGATGACAATTGCGGTGTCGTTGGGTACGTTGAACTGTATGCCGATGCCGGAGAAGTTGCCGGCAAGCTCCTCGGTCGTAGCCTCCAGCGTCTGCGGGAGCATATAGACCGAATGCGGGTCGAGGGCGCCGAGCGCTGCGTCTACGGCGGCATCGGTAACCTTGGCGTGGTCTACGGAATCGACGTACATCTCGTCTATCTTCTGCATTATCACGCTGAGTTTGAGCCAGTCTTCGTATTTGGAGGCCAGCAGGCGGTTCTTCTCCGTCACGCGCATTGCGGGGATGGCGATGGCGGCGCCCAGGATAATCCCGGCGAGCAGAAGCAGTGCGGCGGTGCTTTTCTTCATCTAGTCTATCTTTTCTACCTCGATGCCGGCGCGGCGCAGCAGGTCTATGCCGTCGGTCAGGCGGTATTCGTCTTTATAAACCACGCGCTTGATGCCGCACTGTATGATGAGTTTTGAGCATTCTATGCAAGGGGCGGCGGTAACGTAGAGCGTTGCGCCCTCGCTGTTGTTGCCCGACTTGGCCACCTTGGAGATGGCATTTGCCTCTGCGTGAAGCACATAGGGCTTGGTGACGCCGTTCTCTTCGCACACGTTCTCAAAACCGGAGGGCGTGCCGTTGTAACCGTCGGAAATAATCATCTTGTCCTTTACCAGCAGGGCGCCGACCTGACGGCGTTTGCAGTAGGAGTTTCTGGCCCAGATTTCGGCCATCTCGAGGTAGGGGCGGTCGAATTTGTTCGTCATCGCTGATACAGGTAACGTTTGATACTCCTCTTGGGGGTGCGCTCAAAGTCCTCGGGGAGGAATTCCATTTTGCGGATCTGGGCGTAGACGGGGATGAGCTTGTTGATTTCCGGCAGGCAGTCGAGGATTTTCTGCTTTACGGCGTCGTCGTCGAGGCCGTCGGTCTGGGCCTGACGGTAATCAGGATAGATGAGGGCCGTGAGGCCGCCGTTGTCTTCAATAACAAGGGACTCGACAACATAGTTGACGTTGTTGATTACCGCCTCCAGCTCCTCGGGATAGATGTTCTGGCCGGAAGGACCGAGTATCATGCACTTGGAACGGCCGCGCAGGTACAGGTAGCCGTCGTCGTCCATTACGCCCATATCGCCGGTCTTGAACCAGCCGTCGTTGGTGAAGGAGGCCTTGGTGGCCTTGCGGTTGTTGTAGTAGCCCAGGAATACGTTGTCTCCCTTTACCTGCACCTCGCCGGGGACCTTCATGGGGTTGGACGAGTCTATGCGTATCTGGCAGCCGGGGATGGCGTAGCCGCAGGAGCCCTTCTTGGTGCGGTTCCAATGCGCATAAGTGATGATGGGGCCGCATTCCGTCATGCCGTAACCCACTGTGAACGGGAACTTTACGCGGCGCAGGAACTGCTCCACCTCGGGGTTGAAGGCAGCGCCGCCGAGGATGACCTCCTCAAAGTTGCCGCCAAAGGCATTGATCAGGCCCTCGCGGATCTTGCCAAGCACGATCTGGTCTACCAGCGGGATGCTGAGCCAGGTCTTGTGGCGGTCTGCGATAGGCTTGATCTGAGACTTGTACACCTTCTCTATGATGAGGGGCACGGCTATGATGGCGTCGGGATGGATTTCCGAGAAGGCCTTCATGATGACCTTGGGGCTGGGCACGCGCGTAAGGAAGTGCACGTGTGCGCCGATGGTCATTTCAAAGAGGAACTCGAACATCATTCCATACATATGGGCGGAAGGCAGCAGTGCAACCATCTGCGACTCGCAGGTCATCTGGGGCTCTGCGGTCTCTCCCGCAAAACGGATGTTGCACCAGAGCGACCTGTAGGGCAGCATGACGCCCTTGGAGAAGCCGGAAGTGCCTGAAGTATAGTTGATTATAGCGAGTTCGTCGGCGGTGTCTTCGTAGTAGTCGAGGTCTTCCGGAGAGAGGCCGTCGGGATGGATGCGCTTGAATTCCTCGCCAAGGTGCTCACGGGCCTGGACGAGTTTCTCGTCTCGGGCGAGGATGTAATGCAGCGTAGACATGCGCACGAACACCAGCACATTGGGCATCTCCGCCTCGGAGAGGTTTTCCCAGTTGGCCTCGTCTACAAAGAAGACTTTGGCCTCGCAGTGATTCACCAGAAAGTGGATGTTCTCCGGCTTGAACTCGTGCAGCAGGGGCACCGGAACGGCGCCGTAGGTAAGTGCGGCCAGGAAGCAGACGCCCCAGTTGGCCTGGTTCTTAGAACAGATTGCAACTTTGTCGCCCTTCTCGAGGCCACAGTTGCGGAAACATATATGCAGCAGCTCGATACGTTTGGCGACGTCGCTGTATTTGAGGGTAACGCCCTGGTAATTGGACAGGGCTGCGCGCTCCCAGTTGGCCCGGAAGCTCCTCTCGAGCATTTTGTTTACCGATTGGAATGCCATAGGTTGATTATGTTGTCTTTGTTCCACACAAGGCGCTCCGCGGGCGTGCCTGCCATGGCCTTTGCTTTGGCAGGCCAGTCACGCACGGCAGCCTGGTTGAATATCAGGCTGTCCAGAGCTTTGCGGGAACCGCTTATTATCCAGTTGCCGGAGCGCATGACGCAGCTGTCGGCAGGGTTGAAGGCGTCTCCGTACAGGGCGCGGACATAACCTGTCCACGGGTTGACGGCAACGCCCTTGTTAGATTCTTTGTTCTTGACCCTGAGGAAGTTGACTGTTCCGTAGGGATAGTTGGCAACGGCCACCTCGCGCACGTCCAGGTCTTTCTCCCAGATGCGCGGGTCTTTGCCGCAAGCCTTCCCGACCTTGGACAGGCGGGCGTTATAGGATTCCAGCGCCACGCGGGCATCGAGCCACAGTTCGTATGCATCCCGATACTCAGCAGTGCCGGAGATAGGTATGTCGATGTAAAAGCCGGCGCCTTCGGGCAGCACTTCGCTGAATCTGGAGGGTGCGGCCTCAAGGGACGAGCAGAAGCTGCTGAAGTACTTCTCTGCGCCAGGCTGGATGGTTACGAGGGAGCCGTCCGAGACTATCATCCATTCGCTTGCGTCCCGCAGGAACGGGATGACGGCCGCACGTATGCCGGCGTCTACCCTGTTGCTGAAGAGTTTATGTGCGCCGCGGTTGCGGTATACTGTTACATCGCCGCCGGGGAGCGCTTGGGCAACCAGGTCAAAATCCGGGGCGTCCAGGATGGAGGATCCGGAGGCCAGATGCCTTCCGGCAATGGTTATGACTGTTTCTGATGGGCTGAGCAGCAGCACGTTATGCTCGCCAAGCGTAGTGTACAGGCACTGCACCTTTGCGGAATCTGCAAGTGCCATCACGGATGCGGCAACAGCGCTTGTGTCCGGCGACGCCTTGCCGGCCTCGATAGCCACAAGCGGCACTATTGAGCTGACGTCGCAAAGCGCCACAACCGCTTTGGCGCGGGACAGTCTGCCGTAGTCTATTGTGCGGAGTATGCAAGTGGAGTCCGTCATCCGGTCCAGGGCATGGTCCAGACGGCTGAAGTAGCCGGCACCGAGCGCGTCGGAAGGTACTGCCCTGAAGAGCTCCGGGGCCTCGGACGAGGCTACGTGAGCATCTTGGCCGCAGGAAGAAAACAGCGGCAGAAGGCTTAGGACGAACAATAAAAGTACACACTTGCGCATAATCGTGCAAATATAGCAAAAAAACTACAAACTGATTGCCGCTCCGCGCAAGCCTTCCGCCTCAGCAGACAACTTTATACGGCCTTTGCCGGTACGGCGCAGCACAACGGATGCAAGGCCTCCGAATGCTTTTACGGAAGGGGAGTGGAAAGCGTCGTGGCTGGTAGGGTCTCCGGCATCGGCGGCAACTATCTCCGCAGGGCCTGAGACGCTGAAATTCAGTACGTTGGCGGCATTGGGCACAAGCGTCCCGCGGCCGTCCAGCACAGATGCGTTTATGTATATGAGGTCACTGCCGCAGTAATCGGTTTCAAGCGCAAGCCGTGCCGCATCTCCCGCCGTGCGCATCTCCTCCGATGCCAGCACCTTGGAGGCCTCGTACGCGGCTCTGTCGGCATATACTTTTACGCTCAGGGTGCCGGGCTGATAGACCACGTCGTCCCAGCGGAAACGGTATTCCTGCGGCCCGCGTTCGCGTATGCCAAGGGACTCGCCGTTGAGGAAGAGTTCCGCCACGGAGCCCGACGCATATACGTGCACCGGCGTTACCTCACCCTCGCGGCCCGGCCAGGTCCAATGCGGGACGATGTGCACGGGGTGCGCCTCCGGGGCCCATCGCGCCTGATACAGCCAGAAGCGGTCTTTGGGGAAGCCGGCAAGGTCTATGATGCCAAAGTAGGAACTGCGGCTGGGCAGCGGCTCCATCATCACTTTCTGGCCCCAGGATGCAAACAGGGCTATTGCGGCCTGCTTCTCCTCCTCTGTATGGAAGTTGGTGAGCACCGACGGGTCCAGGTTGTAAGGTGTGGGCTCGCCGAGGTAGTCGTAGCCCGTCCAGACGAACTCGCCGGCGCACTCGGGCACCTCGTCTTCGTAGAACCACTCGTAATCGGGCTTTGAGGCCCACGCGGGGGCGTAAAGGTCGTACGAGCTGACCTGGTACGGCTTGCCGTCAAGCCACCCTTTGTCCTTCCCGTCCTGCACTGGGAAGAGGTAATAGCCGCGGGTGCTTATGCAGGATGCCGTCTCTGAGCCGTAGAAGGGCTGGGCGGGATGAGCGTCGCGGAAGTCTTTGTATGCGTGAGGCTTATAGTTGAAGCCGTACACGTCTATGGTGGCGGCAAAGGGCTGGGATGCGGCCCAGAGGTTGTCGTTGCCGGTGGTGGTGGGGCGGGACGGATCTTCCCGGTGGCAGATATCGGTGAGGCGCCGAGAGATTTGCCACTTGTCCGGTATGCCCTGCTCGCCGACCTCGTTGCCGGTGCTCCACATTATTACGGACGGATGGTTGCGGTCTCTGTGAATCATCGCCACCAGGTCTTTCTCTGCCCATTCGTCGAAGAGCTGCGCATAGCCCGCGGGCTTCTTGGGTACTGTCCAGGTGTCTGTGAATTCGTCTATCACCAGGAAGCCCATGAGGTCGCAGAGCTCGAGGAGTTCGGGTGCCGGCGGGTTGTGCGTCATACGGATGGCGTTGCAGCCCATCTGCTTGAGTCTTAGGAGTCTGCGCACCCATGCGTCGGTGTTCCATGCGGCTCCGAGGGCGCCGGCGTCGTGGTGCAGGCAAACGCCCTTGAGGAAGGTCTTCTCTCCGTTGAGGTAAAAGCCGTCCGGGCGGAACTCCGCCTGGCGGAAGCCGAAAACGGCAAACTGACTGTCGCTGAATGCGGGGTGCTCGTCCGAGGCCTGGGCGCTCACCTCCACATGGGCGACGTACAGCTGCGGGTTTTCCGGACTCCAGAGCTTTGGGGCCATAACGGACAGCAGACGCGTTGCCAGGGCTCCGTCTTCCATCGTGGCAACATCTTCTGCCGAGCAAAGCTCCTTGTTGCTGCCGTATTCCGTTATGGACGCACGCAGCAGGCACTTGGTGCCGGCGGGGATGGAGCAGTCTGCAAGACGCAGCTTGGCTACTACGCCCACATCGGCCATACTTGCTGATATGTAAGGAGTTGTGATTTGCAGGCCGTGATACGCTATGCCGGCTTTGTCTGTCTTTAGCAGGCGCACGTTGCGGTAGATGCCGCCTCCGGGGTACCAGCGGGAAGACTCTTCAGGATTGTGCAGGGTTACGACGACCTCGTTCTCTCCCCACTTTAGGGCATCCGTTAGGCGGACGCTCCAGGAAGCGTAGCCGTACGGCCAGCCGCCAACGGGAGTGCCGTTTACGGAAACGCTGGCGTACGACATCGCCCCGTCGACTTCCAGGAAAATGTCTTTGGAGAGATCTTCATCGCTGACCGTGAACGACTTGCGATACTCGCCCACGCCCCACCAGCGGAGTTTCCCGGTCTCTCCGGGGTATTCCTGCCGGAACTCTCCTTCCACTCCCCAGTCGTGGGGGAGGTCCACCGGGCGAGCCTCCCCGCCATCGAGCGAGAAGCTCCAGCCCTTGTTGAAATCCTCTGCTCCCGGCTGCAGCGGGAATGTATCAACAGATTGCGTATTGCCACAGCACGCCGCTACACCCAGCGCCGCCAGCGAAAGTATTAAGAATCTCATCATAAAAATCGTATTTCTTTCAAAAATACGAATAATTCAGAGAACTAAAAAGCAGAGAAGATACTAAATAAAGCGCACAGCGTGGAGCTGCTCGCTAAATGCGTGAATGCCGGATTCAATTCTTCTTACGGTCTTTTGGGAAGGCTTGCGATACCCGCTGATGTAATGGCCGAGTTGTTTTTGATTGATGCCTGTAATACGCTCCAGACCGGCAAGGGTAAATGCGTAGGCATATTCCTGAAGAAATGACGCCACATCATACTTGAACGCCACGTCTACGTCGGGAAAAACCCCACCGCTCTCCTCGACATACTCTTTCATTTCCTTTAACCCTTCACGCCAGTCCGAAAGAGCCTCATTTACCGTCGCCCCTGTCCCTATTATTCCATACCGAAAACTACGCGTAGCTACATAGACAGAATACAGACCATCTGCCCCTCTTTCGATTATTGCTGTTATCTTGCTCATTATAAATCTTTTACGCCCGATCTTATTGCGATATCTCTCAAAGTGCCCGGTTTTGCCTCTTCTGATTCGTGATAACTTGTTTCGAACAACTCTCCTGTTATCGGACTCTTCCAAATCGGATGCTTTTTGCCATTCCGCACAATATGGCATCCAGCCTTTTTCAATCGTTTGTGAATTTCTGAATACTTCATTTTTCATAGTGTTAAGCATTTTTGCAAAGATAGTAATTATTCTAACAATTGCAAGCAAATTCGTATTGCTGATTACATACTGTTCCTACCCCATTGTCAATACAAGAACCCGAACAACCAAAGAGGAATTACCGGACAGGGTGTACAAAAGGGGATATGAATGGTTATTGCGCGATAAACTTATAGACTATGTTGCCGTTCTGGCGGGCGGGAGCCTTGGGGTCAGCCGAGAAGCGGCTGAGGCGTGCGGCGCGGATTGCGAATGATCTAAGGCAGCCGTCAGAGCTGGAAACACTCTCGTCGACTTTGGCTGCTATAACGGTGCCAGAATTGTCTACTGTAATCAGCACCGTTACTTCTCCTGCACCCATACAGCGGTAGGCAGGAATGGACAGTTTGCTGGCCTTGCGCCCCTCAAGATAATAAGAGACAACAGAAGGGCCGCTGTATTTCTTCTCTTCTTTCTGCTTGCCGGAATTATCTGGCGTGCTGGCGGTAAAGCCATCGTCCGGCACTTCAAAACCGTTCTTCAGCTCGCGTGCCAGGCGCTCGGCGTCGCGGTAGAGCTCGTCGGCGTCGGTGCCGCGGTCGTCCTTGAGCGCGCCGCGGTCTACCACCACGTTGCGTACGCTCGCACCCGCAGCACCCAGTTCCCGCTCCAGCCGCTCGCTGATAGCCTGCTGGAACTCCGCCTCCTGCCGCAGGCGCTCCACCTCGGCCTCAAGCCGTTCAAGTTCCTCTAACTTGCTGAAGTCCAAAACAAAAGAATTCTCGCTCTGAAGCGAGAACCCCAAAGAGGTAGCCAGCAAGACTATCAGCACCGCAAGATGAAGTATCACGGTGGTATAGATTCCTGCCCTGTCCTCTTTTTTCATCAGAATACTTGTTGAGCGGCGGGACTTTTGTTTTGCGGCCCCTTTGCTTAATTACTTGAGCGGCGGAACTCTTATTTGGC
>JAFZXV010000175.1 GCA_017616595.1 Bacteroidales bacterium | reverse complement strand
TTGTCTTTTGGCAAGCGGAACTCCGGGATGCCGTATTCCAGCACGCCGCCCGCCTTATGGAGCGCCTCGAAAATGGTTACGTCGTACCCCCATTTGGCCAAATCCGCCGCGCATGCTAGTCCGGCAGGTCCGCTGCCGACAACCGCTACCTTGATTTTTTCTTGATTGGAGATGGTAGTCGCACTCTCCGGACCGTGGCCGCCCGTGGCCACGTGAACGGGAGGGGCCCAGCCTTCTGGCTGGGAGGGATGAGCGCCCTGCGCGAAGTCCGGAGAGTGCGAGCTACCATCTCTGGTATAGTCCGCCACAAACCTCTCCAACTTGCCGATGGCAACCGGCTCGCCCTTGACGCCGAGCACACAGCTGCCCTCGCACTGCGTTTCCTGGGGGCAGACGCGCCCGCAGACGGCGGGAAGGGAGCTGTCGCGCGCAATGACTGCGGCGGCGCCTTCAATATCGCCCTCGCACACTTTTGCGATGAACTCAGGAATCTGGATATTTACGGGGCAGGCCGTTACGCAACGCGGGTTCTGGCAATGCAGGCAGCGGGTGGCCTCCAGCATCGCCTCTTCCTTGTTGTAACCGTAGCAGACTTCTTCAAAATTGGTTGCGCGCACCGCGGGCTCCTGCTCGCGAACGGGCACTCTGGGTATTCTGTTTGCCATTATTTGCCCCTCCCTATTCTACATACGTGTTGCTCGTTTGCGAGCGCCTCTTCCGCCTTGTACTGGCCCTGGCGGCGCATCGCCTCGTCAAAATCGACCTCGTAGCCGTCGAACTCGGGGCCCTCGACGCAGGCGAACCTGGTCTTGCCCCCGACGCTCACGCGGCACGCTCCGCACATTCCGGTGCCGTCCACCATCAGCGTATTCAGGCTCACGGTGGCGGGGATGCCCAATTTCTTGCAGGTGAGGGTGGTGAACTTCATCATAATCATCGGGCCTATTATGACGGCCTGCGTATAGCTGTGCCCCTCGCTCACCACATGTTCCAACATATTGGTGCCCATGCCTTTAAAGCCCTCGGAGCCGTCGTCGGTGCAGACAAAGAGATTGTCGCACACCGGGCGCATCTCGTCTACGTAAATCAGCAGGTCCCTGGTCTTTGCGCCGATTATTACGTCCACCGGCACGCCGTGCTCCTTGAGCCACTTGGCCTGGGGATAGACGGGGGCCGTGCCAACGCCGCCGGCAATCAGCATGTAACGCTGGGCTGCCAGCTTTTCGGGTGCCATCTCCACAAACTCCGACGGCTGGCCCAGAGGGCCGACCACATCGGCAAAGGACTCGCCGGGCTCGAACGAGATGATGTCCGAGCTCGATGCGCCAATCTTCTGGGTAACGATGGTAACGGTGCCTTCGGATCGGTCGTAGTCGCTGATTGTCAGGGGGATGCGCTCGCCTTTCTCGTCTGCGCGCACTATGAGGAACTGCCCGGGCTGCGCCGCGGCGGCAAGCCTTGGCGCACGGACCTTCATCCGGCATATGGCCGGAGTCAGCATTTCTTTGGTGAGGATTTCGAACATTGCGTCAGTGGGTTAGAGTGTCACTCCGTTGGCGGCGATGAGCTCGCGGATCTCTGCCTTGGCGTCTCTCCAGCGGGGGATATCGATCTTGGTGCCGATTACCTCCACCACCTTTGCGGCGATGATGGAACCTATCTCTCCGCAGACCTTGAGCGGCATCCCGAGGGAGTGCGCGTAGATGAAGCCGGCGGCGTACGTATCTCCTGCGCCGGTGGCGTCTATGGTTGCGGCCGGCCAGGCGGGGATGTAGTATTCTTCTTGCCCGGAGCGGAGCCAGCTGCCGTCTTTGCCCACTTTGACCACCGCAATCTTGCAGTGCTCGCTGATTTCTGCCAGTGCCTCGCGGGCTCCGGGCAGCTTGGTGAAGGCGCGTGCCTCGGTCTCGTTGGCAAAGACTATGTCTACGTAGCGGTCTACTATGTCGTGCAGGAATGCGTTGTTGCTCTCCACCACGTTGTAAGATGCCATATCCAGGGATATGATGCAGCCGGCGTCGTGCGCGAGTTCTACGGCCCGGCGGATAAGGTCTTGGTTCTGAACCAGATAGCCCTCGATGTGGAAGTAATCGTGCCCCGCAAAGTATTCGGGTTTGAGGTCTTCCGGCACTAGGTCCAGCGCGGCGCCGAGGTACACCGCAAAGGTGCGCTCTGCGTTGCCGCCGCTCACGAATACCATGGAGCGGCCGCTGGAATGCTCGCTCTTGAGGAGCATTGTGTTTACGCCGTACTGCTCCTGGTCGCTCTTGAAGAGGAGGCCGAGCTCGTCATCCCCGATCTTGCCGATGAAGCTGGATGGCATACCGAAGATGGCGGTGCAGACAATTGTGTTGGCCGCGCTGCCGCCGGCAACGTATTTGACGCCGAGCGGCTTGAGGGCGGCCCATATCTTGTCGCCCGTTTCCATGTCGACGTGTTGCATACTGCCCTTGGGCAGGTGATAGGCTTTCAGAAGGGAGTCGTCCGGCAGGACGGCCAGAATGTCTGTGAGGGCATTGCCAATACCGAGAATCGATTTCATAACAAGCAAATATACGGAATTTTTTAATATATTTGCATTGCTATGACAGACGCAGAACTTACAAAAATCATCCGCATTGTTCCCGATTTTCCGGTCAAAGGAATCC
>JAFZXV010000174.1 GCA_017616595.1 Bacteroidales bacterium | reverse complement strand
TTTGCGGCTTTTCGCCCCCTTTTCCATTCCGCGACAGGACGCTGGACACCGCCACAATCCCGTCGCATAACGTTTTGCGGCTTTTCGCCCCCTTTCCCCTCCGCGACGGGACGCTGAGCACCGCCACAATCCCGTCGCGTAGCGTTTTCCAGCATTTCGCCCCCTATTCTCCCCGCGACAGGACGCTGAGCACTGCCACAATCCCGTCGCATAGCGTATTTCGGCCTATTCGCCTCCTTTCTTTCGGCGACAGGACGCTGGGCACTGCCACAATCCCGTCGCATAGCGTATTACGGCCTATTCGCCTCCTTTCCATTCGCGACGGGACGCTAGGCTATGCCACAATCCTGACAGAGTCAGCTATTTGTGTATTACTAAAAAACTCGCGATATTTGTGAGTATGAAAAGCAGACTCGCAACACTTCTTGTTCTCCTCCCGTTCTTGTTTTCTTGCGGCAAGCCCGACGTGATAGTTCCGCCGGCGCCGAGCGACAAACAGGCAATAGTGGACCCCACCCAATCGACTGATAATCCCCAGACCCCGGAAGAAACGCCACCTGACGAAACTGTAATTCCGGAGGATGCCATCCTGGTCACAAACGCCTATATGGAAAAATATCTGGAGGAGGTAAAGTACAAAGAGGGCGACTGGTCTTACAGCAAGATATTGGATTATCCGGGCGGTGGCCCCGGAGAGGCGGATATACCCCCGTCGGTGACCATTTCCTGGCCTGAGGGCACTTCCGGTGCACTTACGCTCACTCTGACGGAAGGCGAATGGAGCAGGGTTTTCAACCTTGCGGCCGGCAAGACCTCGCTGGACGTGACCAATCTTGTGCCCAATCGCAAGTATGAATGGGTAGTTACCGCGTCTGACGGGACTGAGGTGGCGAGCGACTTTTTCTGGACAAAAGGCCATCTGCATCAGATATTCTTTACCAAGCAGGCGCGCAACGGCCGAGACCTCGGAGGATGGAAGACGACCGACGGCCAAACCGTCAAGTACCGCAAGATATTCCGCGGCGGCAAGATGAGCGAGAATTATATCGATGCCGCAGGCAAGAGGGATGCCCTGGCAGAAGGAATCAAGGCTGAACTCGAGCTCAGGGAGGAAGAATCCGCATCCAAGGTATCCCCCCTCGGCAAAGATATCGACATCTGCGCCCCCTACTTCTTACATGGATACAAAGCCATGCTGGAGGAAGGCGCCAAAGTAAAGATGGCCTTCGAATTCGTGGTCAATTGCCTCAGGGAAGACAAGCCGGTCTTTTTCCATTGCGCAATCGGGAGCGATCGCACCGGCACGTTCTCCATTCTGCTGCTGGGCGTGCTCGGAGTGTCCGAACCGGACATCTGCAAGGAATACGAGATTACCTATTTCGCTCCGGAAAAATGGAGCGTCACCAATGGCAAGGTAGACCGTCTGCGCACCAACAAGAACCGCTACCTTCAGGCAATCAATTATTTCCTGACCTTCGGAACCTACAAGGATTTCCGTGCGTGCGTAGAGAAATACCTGCTGTCCATAGGCGTTTCGCAACAAGACATCTCCGACTTCCGCGCGCTGATGCTTGAGTAGCTTACGGTCCGTATAAAGCTGAGTGGCTTTATATAACCAGACAACGTTTTAACTGAGACTCCGTTATTATCCTACCGGAAAAGAGACTTCCGCTGGATCGAGCCATGCGTGTCTCTTGCCAGATTCTGTTCCCCAACTCTCTTCTTTTATTCTCCGGCAAGAGATAAATCGATGAGTCCTGGCCTTCCTTGAAGTATTGTGCCGGGAGGATCAAATCATCGATAATATGACATAACTCAATATCATTCATTATATTATGATTAACCCGGCCAGCTTCGTCAATGAACACTTTGGCTGGATTGAAGTCCGGGGCTCCTTTCTCTATAGCGTCCAAGGTTATTGGCGGGGAGGACGATTCAGAAATCTGATCGTTGATAATCTTATCGTTGGATATCCGATTCATCTGGAATAAGAAATTCCTCGGAGATACGTATACAGATTCTACATAAGAGGTGTCCAGTACATCTTCCCGTAATAACAGTCCGTTTTCTGCCATGCGGAATTCGGACGGCATCTTGGCGTTTCTGGGAAAGAATCGGTGTCTCTTCTCATCCATTATCAAAACAGGGTTGTCACTTCTCCCCAACTCTTTTCTGAAATACGCGTTAACTGAACAATACGGATACTCAAACGGTGTTGATGTATAACCGTGATGCAGGCCTTGTCTTATAACATACGTCAGAGCCGTTTGAGTATGATACAAGCCATTCAGCTCCAAGATGAAGCCTTTTCTTTCTCCAAGGGAACCTTTGCGGTGGTATTTTGCATTGAAGTAGCGGGTATAGGCATAACGATGTCTCTTATTCAGTTCTTCGGGACTATCGCACCTGGCTATCTGGTGATGATGCGTAGGAATAAAACCGTCGGCCAAAATGCTGGAATCGGTTTCCAAGGCAGAGTAAATGAGGTAATTGAATCCGATAATCAGATCGGATTCGCTCCTGTACATAACTTCTGAATGAGATGATCTGCTGAGATGATAAGTTTTTAACATAGTCTAAGTGTTTTATTTCGGACAAATATAACAATAAAAGTTTGATTCAAGAACCCTGACGGAAACTTTTTGCTGTGCGACGGGATTGTGGCGGTGCTCAGCGTCCTGTCGCGGGGAGAATAGGGGGCGAAAAGCCGCAAAACCGCGTGCGACGGGATTGTGGCATATCCTAGCGTCCTGTCGCGGAAAGAAGGGGGGTAAGAAGCGCCGCTGCAAAATAAGGACGCCGACCCGAAGGGGGCCGGCGTCCTTAATTATTGACAAGCCGCGCTTATTCTGCGAGCTTCTTGTAGGTGTTGTAGCGGATCTTCGCAAACTCTTCTGTCTTGGCAAGAAGCTCTCCGGCGGTCTGCGGGTAGAGTTTTGCAAGGGAAGAGAAGCGCACCTCGCCCTTGAGGAAGTCCTGGAACTTGGTCCAGTCGGGCTCCTTGGAATCCAGGCTGAACGGGTTCTTGCCGGCCTCTTCCAGCAGAGGGTTGTAGCGGTAGAGATGCCAGTAACCGCACTCTACTGCGAGTTTCTCCTCTTTCTGGCTCAGGCCCATGCCGGCCTTGAGACCGTGGTTGATACAAGGTGCGTAAGCGATGATGAGGGACGGGCCGTCGTATGCCTCTGCCTCCTTGATGGCGTTCATGTACTGAACGGGGCTGGCACCCATCGCCACCTGGGCAACGTATACATAGCCGTAGCTCATTGCCATCATGCCGAGGTCTTTCTTGCGGATCTTCTTGCCGGATGCCGCAAACTTGGCGATTGCTCCTGCAGGGGTGGCCTTGGAGCTCTGGCCGCCGGTGTTGGAGTACACCTCGGTGTCGAGCACCAGGATGTTGACGTTCTCTCCGCTGGCGAGCACGTGGTCGAGGCCGCCGTAGCCGATGTCGTAGGAGGCACCGTCGCCGCCGAAGATCCACTGACTGCGTGCAGGGATGTACTGCTTGAGGGCGAGAAGGCTCTTGCAGGTGTCGCAGCCGCAGGCTTCCATCATAGGAACGAGCTTGTCTGCAACCTCACGCGTTACTGCGTAGGAGCCGCGGTTGTCCAGCCACTGCTGGAAGAGTTCCTTCATCTCGGGGGTGCAGCACTCGCACTCGAGACCCTTGCCCATAAGGCGTGCGACAGTCTCGCGGATGCGCTCGGAGCCGAGCCTCATACCGAGGCCGAACTCGCAGAAGTCCTCGAACAGGGAGTTCTGCCATGCGGGGCCGTGGCCCTTGGCGTCGGTGCAGTAAGGCGATGCAGGGAAGGATGCACCGTAGATGGAGGAGCAACCGGTGGCGTTGGCAATCATCATGTGGTCGCCGAACAGCTGGGTGATGTTCTTGATGTACGGAGTCTCGCCGCAACCTGCGCAGGCGCCGCTGAACTCGAACAGAGGCTGCGAGAACTGGGCTGCCTTCATGTTGGACTTGGGATCCAGAGGAGTCTTGTAGCCGACCTTGGCGTTGAGCCAGTCGAAGTTGGCCTGCTCGGATGCATTGTCCAGGTAGGACTGCATTGAGAGAGCCTTCTCTTTTGCGAGGCACACGTCAACGCAGTTGCCGCAACCGGTACAGTCGGCCACGGACACTGCCAGGGCGTACTTGTACTGCTTGAGGTTGGCCTTGCCCTCGGTGAGCTTGAGGCCTGCGGGGGCGGCAGCGGCTTCCTCGTCGGTGAGCAGGAAAGGACGGATGGCGGCGTGAGGGCAGACGAAGGCGCAGGTGTTGCACTGGATACACTTCTCTGCATCCCATACGGGCACGTTCACGGCCACGCCGCGCTTCTCGTAAGCGGCGGTGCCGGCGGGCATGGTACCGTCCTGCCAAGGCACGAAGGCGCTTACGGGCAGGGTGTCGCCGCACTGGGCGTTAACCACGTCTGCTATCTCCTTGACGAATGCGGGAGTGAGCCTCTTGGCGTTGGGATTGACGAACTTGGCGGTGATGTTTGCCCACTCGGCGGGAACCTTGACCTCGGTGTACTCGCCGCCGCGGTCGATTGCCGCATAGTTCATATTGACGATGTTCTCTCCCTTCTTGCCGTAGCTCTTGAGGGCGGCGTCTTTCATGTACTTGACTGCGTCCTCTGCGGGGATGATGCCGGTGATGCGGAAGAATGCGCTCTGGAGGATGGTGTTGGTGCGGCCGCCGAGGCCGATCTCCGCGGCGATCTTGGTCGCGTTGATGATGTAGAGCTTGATGTGCTTCCTGCCGATCACGGCCTTGGCGTGATCCGGGATGCGCTTCAGCGTCTCTTCCTCGTCCCAGAGGGAGTTCAGCAGGAGGCTGCCGCCTTCCTTGATGCCCTTGAGGACATCGTACTTCTCCAGGTAGGACGGCACGTGGCAGGCC
>JAFZXV010000017.1 GCA_017616595.1 Bacteroidales bacterium | reverse complement strand
GGCGTCTATTGCTCCTGGGGCATATACATGATAATGATAATCCTCGTCACCCTGGCCTGCTCCAACGGCACCAACCTTACCGACGGTATGGACGGCCTT
Organism: Bacteroidales bacterium; assembly: GCA_017616595.1. Taxonomy (GTDB): domain Bacteria; phylum Bacteroidota; class Bacteroidia; order Bacteroidales; family UBA932; genus Cryptobacteroides. Next base: position 8,643 of record JAFZXV010000017.1, on the reverse strand, counting down.
GCCAGCGGGACCTCCGCGATAGTGGGCGTGACCATCGGTGTGATGGCATGGCTGAGCGGCGACGTCATCGATGCCAACTACCTCAACATCATGTACATACCGGGGTCCGGCGAGGTCGCCATATTTATGGCTGCGTTCGTGGGGGCGCTCATAGGATTCCTGTGGTATAATACATTCCCCGCCCAGGTCTTCATGGGCGACAGCGGCAGCCTCACCATAGGCGGCATCATCGGCGTGAGCGCGGTGCTCATCCGCAAGGAGCTCCTACTCCCGCTGCTCTGCGGCATCTTTGTGGCCGAGAGCCTGTCCGTAATAATCCAGCGCAGCTGGTTCAAACATACAAAACGCAAATACGGAGAGGGCCGAAGGGTCTTCCTCATGGCCCCGCTCCATCACCATTATCAGAAGCAGGGCATCCCTGAGCCGAGAATAGTGACGCGCTTCTGGATAGTAGGAATAATACTGGCCGTATCCACGCTGGCCATACTGAAGATAAGATAGTTTATGTCCAAGATAGTAGTTTTAGGTGGAGCCGAGAGCGGCGTTGGAGCCGCAGTACTCGCAAAGGTAAAGGGGTTCGACGTCTTCCTGTCCGACAACGGGAAGATAAAGGACGAGTATGCCCGTACGCTCGAGCAGTGGGACATCCCCTTCGAGCAGGGCGGCCACACCCCCGAGCGCATCTTCGACGCCGACGAGGTGGTCAAGAGCCCCGGCATCCCCTCCACTGTGCCCGTGGTGCGCGAGTTCATGGCAAGGGGCACCCGCATAGTGTCCGAGATCGAGTTCGCATCGCGCTACGACAGCGCCAAGAAGATCTGCATCACCGGGTCCAACGGCAAGACCACGACCACATCGCTCATCCACTACCTCCTCAAGGAGGCGGGCCTGGACGTCGGTCTCGGAGGCAACATAGGCAAGAGCTACGCCCTGCAGGTAGCAACCGAGAAGCACGATTATTACGTGCTGGAAATCAGCAGCTTCCAGCTGGACGACACCTATGATTTCCGGCCCGACATAGCCATCATCACCAACATCACGCCCGACCATCTGGACCGCTACGACCACAACATGGAGAACTACGTGCGCGCCAAGTTCAAGATTACCCGCAACCTCCGCCCGGAGGACTGCTTCATCTTCGACTCCGACGACGCCATCACCATAGCTCACCTGAGCAAGATAGTGCTCCACTGCAAGATGCTCCCATTCTCCCAGGAGAAGAAGGTCGAGCAGGGAGCTTATCTCGACGGCAACCGCATCGTGGTGCGTTACGAACAGAGCGAGAGCGAGATATACCTGCGCGAGCTCGCGCTAGGCGGCCGCCACAACATCTACAATTCCATGGCAGCGGCCATCGCGGCCAAGGTGAGCGGCATAGACGACGAGAACATACGCGCCGCCCTCGGCAGCTTCGCGCCCATCGAACACCGCCTGGAGCCCGTGCTGAGCGTGCGCGACGTAATGTACATCAACGACTCCAAGGCCACCAACGTAGACTCCGCGTGGTACGCGCTCGAGTGCCAAACCAAGCCCGTCGTATGGATAGTGGGCGGCAAAGACAAGGGTAACGACTACAGCGTGCTCAACGACCTCGTGCGGGAGAAAGTCAAGGCCATAGTCTGCATGGGTGTAGACAACACCAAGATACACGAAGCATTCGCCTCCATAGTGGGCGAAGACAATATAGTAGATACAAGCAGCGCCGACGAGGCGGTGAAGGTGTCCAGCATGCTTGCCAAACCCGGCGACGTGGTGCTCCTGAGCCCCTGCTGCGCCAGCTTCGACCTGTTTGAGAATTACGAAGACCGTGGACGCAAGTTCAAGATGGCGGTAAGGAAACTGTAACTGATTATGAAGGCAAAGCGCACAGCCTGGAATTTCTTCGACCGGATAGAAGGAGACAAGGTGGTCTGGATCATCGCCCTGATGCTTATCCTCGTGAGCATCGTGTGCATCTTCTCTTCCACCTCGCGCCTGCTCGAAGGACACCAGACACGCCTGGACATTGTCCGCAGCCAGCTGATGATAGTGGCGGCGGGCCTTGCCGTTATCATAATCTGCTACAACATCAAGAATATCAAAGTGTTCCGCTGGCTGTCGCAATGGGGCTTCGCGGTATCGTTCGTACTGCTGGGGCTGCTGCTGAGCAAGATAGACACAGGTTTCCTCCGTTCCATTGAGCTCAACGGAGCACGCCGTATCCTGCAGGTGGCAGGTTTCCAGATGCACGTGTTCGAGGTTGTAAAGGTAGCCATGGTGCTCTACCTGGCATGGGCCCTGGACGCCTTCAAGAAGGGCGAATTCAAATGGCCCCAAAAGGGCATCTGGCAGAAGGTGGTCTTCATCTACGCACCGTTCCTCATCACCCTTATAATGATTGTGCCCGGCAGCAACTCGGCGGCCCTCTTCATAGGCGGCATAATGTTCCTGGTAATACTCCTGGGCGGCGGCAACCTGCGCGATATGCTCATCCTGGGCGCGGCTGCGGTCGTTATCCTCCTCGCCTGCTGGGGCATCTACGAGATAAGCGGCAAGAAAGCCATGACCCGTATAGGCACCGCCATCAGCCGTATCTCCGAGCACGACAACTGGGAGGAGCAGGTTCTGGAAGCACGGCCCGGCTCGGACGAGTACTACAAGGCCCTGGACAAGATACGCCAGCCATACAGCGCCAAGATAGCCATCAAAGAGGGCGGAGTGCTTGGCAAGGGCCCCGGACAGAGCACCCAGAGATATGTGGTCCCCGACATCTCGGAGGACTATATGTTCAGCTTCATTATTGAAGAATACGGCCTTTGGGGCGCCCTGATAGTGATTTTCCTCTACGTGTCGCTAATGGCGCGAGGGTCCATAATAGTGCGCAACTGCGGCAAAGACCTCTATGCCAAGCTTACGGTAGCAGGACTGTGCCTGCTGATTACCGGTCAGGCGTTCCTGCATATGTTCGTCAACGCAGACATAGGCCCGATGACAGGCCAGACCCTGCCGCTTATCAGCCACGGCAACAGCGCCTTCCTGTGCTTCAGCCTGGCGTTCGGCATAATCCTGTCTTTCAGCCGAATAGCGCAGAGGCGCATAGAGAAGGAGCAGCGCGACGCACAGCCGCTGCTCGAGCTTAAGGAGAACGTACAGGCAGGGCTCGAAGACCTCGACGCCTTCGAGACCGACGGCATACCCCAGGAACTGGAGGAGGAAGAGAACTCCGCCATAGATGACGAAATGAACGAATATGGAATATAGAGCACTCAGGGTAATAATCAGCGGCGGCGGCACGGGAGGCCATATCTTCCCGGCCGTGTCTATCGCGCGCAAGCTCAAGGAGGTCAATCCGGACACCGATATCCTCTTCGTAGGAGCCGAAGGCAAGATGGAGATGGAAAAGGTGCCGCGAGAGGGTTTCCGCATCATCGGCCTGCCGGTGGTGGGGCTTCAGCGCAAGATTTCCCTGAAGAATATCCGCAACAACGTTACGGTGCCCTTCCGCTTTGCAGGAAGCATCTCCCGCGCACGGCGCATAATCAGGGATTTCAAGCCCGAGATTGCCGTGGGCGTGGGCGGATACGCCAGCGCTCCCCTGCTGATGGCGGCAACCCGCATGAAGGTGCCCGCCCTCATCCAGGAGCAGAACGGATTCGCCGGCCTCACCAACAAGATGCTTGGCGGCAAGGTGCAGAAGATATGCGTGGCCTACGAGGGCATGGAAAGGTTCTTCCCCGCAGACAAGATAGTGATGAGCGGCAACCCCATTCGCCCGGAGATGCATCCATATACTGCAGAAGACCGTCTGGAGGGTCTGAAGTACTATGGGTTCGATCCGGCAAAGCGCCACATCCTCATTGTGGGCGGCAGCCTCGGCAGCGGCACCCTCAACAACGCCATGAAGGCATGGATCGGGGCCGGATGCCCCGGAGGCGAAGACACTGAAATCCTCTGGCAGTGCGGAAAATATTACAAGGCAGGAATCGACAGCTTTATGGAGGGCCGCGAGCTTCCGGGTGTGAAGCACAGCGACTTCATAGCCCGTATGGACCTCGCATATGCGATGGCCGACGTGGTGGTGAGCCGCAGCGGCGCCTCCAGCGTGTCGGAAATCTGTGCAGCGCACAAGGCAGCCGTGTTCGTGCCGTCGCCCAATGTGGCCGAGGACCATCAGACGCACAACGCAATGGCGCTGGTGCGCAAGGATGCGGCCCTGCTGGTGCGCGACGCGGAGGCGTCCGAAAAGCTGATGCCTACGGCGCTGGCGCTGGCGGCCGACCCTGCAAAGGTACAGGCCCTCGGCAGCAATGCCGCAAAGCTGGCCCTGCCCGATGCGGCACAGACCATTGTGGACGAAATATATAACATAGTGAAGCGATGAAAAACGAAAGCGTCAAACAAGTCTACCTGATAGGCATAGGCGGCATAGGGATGAGCGCCCTGGCCCGCTGGTTCAAGTTCCGCGGCCTCAGCGTGAGCGGATACGACCGTACGCCGTCGGAGCTCACGGCTGCGCTGGAAGCCGAGGGCATAGCCGTCCATTATGAGGACGATGCAACCAAGGTGCCTGCCGACGTCGCTTCCACCCTCGTCATCTATACTCCCGCCATCCCCGCCGATATGGGAGAGCTCTGCTACGTGAAAGCCCGCGGCTACAAGGTGGTCAAGCGCTCCCAGGTGCTTGGGGAGATAACCAGAGACCAGATCTGTCTTGCCGTTGCAGGCACGCACGGGAAGACCACCACATCCACCCTCATCGCCCATATCCTTACCGAGAGCGGCGACGGATGCTCGGCGTTCCTGGGCGGCATCTCCAAGAATTACGGCACCAACATGCTGATGAGCAAGGAGAACACGGTGGTTGCCGAGGCCGACGAGTTCGACCGTTCCTTCCTGCAGCTGCATCCTGCAATCGCCGCAATAACGGCAATGGACGCAGACCATCTGGACATTTACGGCGACCTGGAGCACGTGCAGGAGGCATTCTGCGAGTTTGCCTCGCAGGTGCACGAGACCATCATCCTCAAATACGGGCTCCCCATCAGGCAGTCGCAGGTGAGCGCACGCATCTTCACATATCACTTTGACGACCCGCGCGCCGATTTCCACAGCACCAACCTGCGCCTGAGCGCCGACGGCCACTACACCTTCGACCTCGTGTACCCCGGCGGCACGCTGCGCGACATCCGCTCCGGCGCACTCGGATGGGTTAACGTAGAGAACGCTGTGGCCGCCGCCGCGGTGTGCCTCTGCCACGGCACGGACGGGCAAAAGCTCCGCCACGCCATCGGCACCTTCAAGGGAGTGCAACGCCGTCTGGACGAGCACGTAAACCTGCCCGGACTGGTCTACATCGACGATTACGCACATCATCCTGCGGAACTGGCAAGCGCCATCAGCTCACTCCGCGGCATCTTCCCCGGCCGCAAGCTCACCGGCATCTTCCAACCGCATCTTTATACCCGCACCCGGGACTTCGCTCCCGAGTTTGCAGCGGCGCTGAGCAAACTCGACTCGCTCATCCTGCTGGACATCTACCCCGCCCGCGAGGAACCCATCCCCGGAGTCACTTCCGAGCTGATCTTCAAGGACGTAACCGCTCCCGAGAAGGTACTTATCCCCAAGGAGCAGCTGCTGGACCTGCTGCGCGGCCGCGAGCTTGACGTGCTCGTAACGTTTGGCGCAGGCAACATAGACAGATTCATCGGACCCATAACCCAAATGCTTCTGGACCGCAAATGAACAGGCGCCTGACATATCTGCTCTGGACAGCGCTCATATGCGCCATGCTCATCGGCTTTGGAATACTCCACAGCTGCGTGGGCAGGGTCGATTCGCACAAGCTGTGCGAGTCGCTGGACGTGCAGATACGCGGCAACCAGGAATTCGTGAGCGAGGAGGACGTCAGAGCCCTGATAGACAAGGAGTACGGAGTGTACGTGGGCGCACCGCTGGACAGCATAGACCTCGGACGCATAGAGAGGCTGATGGAGGAGAAGAAGGCCATACGCAACTGCGAGGCATGGACCACACGCAACGGAGTGCTGCATGTGAGCGTGGAGCAGAGGGTGCCGGCGCTGCGTTTTGCCAGCGGCGACCGCGGATTCTACATAGACCGCGAGGGCGTGACCATCCCCCTTCATCCCACTTATACGGCACCGGTTCCCGTAATAGAGGGCGCCATCCCCGACATGAACGACGAGGGCAGCGCCGCCTGGGCCGCTGGAGTGCTGGAGATGACGGACTTCATAGCATCTTCCAAGACCTGGAAGGACAGGGTGGAGAAGATAAGCGTGGGCAAGGGGTCAGACCTGGAAATAAGGCTCGACGGGAACTCCGAAAGGTTCATCCTGGGGCCGCCGGACGGCATCCGGGACAAGTTCGACCGGATAGGAAAATACTTCGCCTGCATTGTTCCGGCCAAGGGCGAAGGGTACTACAAAAGCGTAAACCTGAAATATAACCATCAAATAATATGCAGGAAAGATATATAGCGACAGTCGATCTGGGCACTTCGAAGCTCGCGCTCTGCGTAGCAAAGGTCGTCGGAGACGACGTCCAGATCATCTACTACAAGGAGCGGCCTTCGAACGGCATCCGCTACAACTGCGTCTTCAATCCGATGAGGGCCGCAGCACCCCTGCGTGCGGCAATAGCAGAGGCGCAGGAAGAACTGCAGATCAAGATATCGCAGGTGGTCGTGGGCCTTCCCCGCTACAACGTCCACCAGCAGACCGCGAGCGCCAAGATAGACCGCAGCGACCCGTCCGCCCTCATCGGCGACGAGGAGATTGCGGCGCTCAAGGGCATCGCGCTCGATACCTATCCCCTGCCCGACAGCGGCAACGAGCTGATCTACGGAGCCGTGCCCCAGTCGTTCGAGACAGACGACTTCATCGGCAGCGAGGACGACGTGGTGGGCACCACCAGCAACACCCTTGCCGGCAACTTCAAGATCTTCGTCGGCAGGAAGAGGGCCTACCAGAACCTCACCATCATGCTCAACAACGCGGGAGTGGCACTTGCCCAGGCCATCTTCTCGCCCATAGCCGTAGGCGAGGCCGTGCTCAAGCACGACGAGAAGACCAACGGCGTGGCGCTCGTAGAGATGGGAGCCGGCGTAACATCGGTCTCCATCTATCAGGGAGGCATCATGCGCTACTTTGCATCCATCCCCTTCGGCGGCAAGAGCATCACCACCGACATCCGCCTGGAATGCGCCTTTGACGACGAGCTGGCGGAGAACATCAAGCTGGCCTTCGGAGCGTGCCTGCCCGACAAGCTCCAGACCATGAGCGACAAGGTGCTGCAGATCAACGACGAAGAAAACGGCACCTACGAGCACCTCAGCGTCAAGTATCTGTCCGAGATAATCACCAGCCGCAGCCGAGAGATAGTGCAGGCCATCCTCTTCCTCATCCAGGAAAGCGGATTTGCAGACAGGCTGCGCTGCGGAATAGTGCTCACCGGCGGCGGCGCCAACATGGCCAACCTTACCAACCTCATCAAGGAGGAATCGGGATACAACGTGCGCGTCGGCTTCCCCATCGCCCGCAAGTTCAGCTCCGACGGCTGCCCCGGCATAGGCGAGGCGGAGGCATCGGCATCAGTGGGTATGGTGCTGGAGGCATCGCTGGATCCGTTCCTCAACTGCATCTCAGAGGCAATTCAGCCTGCAGAGACCAAGGGCAAGGGCAAGCCGGCAGAGGATCCCGAGCCGGACGATGACGGCCAGTTCAATCTGTTCGAGAAACCTGAAGAGAAGCTGGAAGACAAGATAGTCCGCACCCCGTTTGCCAACCGCAACAAGAACAAGGCAAAGAAGGCCAAGGCTGCCGAGCCGGCAAAGACCAAACGCCCCGAGCAGGCCAAGGCCCAGGAAGGCGGAGAGAACGCCCCCAAGGAAGAGACAGGCAAACTCTTCAACTTCATCTGGAAGATTTTCGACAACACGCTTGGCGACATCTACGACGACATGGGTAAAGATAAACGATAGTGCATTATGTTTGAAGATTTCAATATAGACCTGGACGTTACCACCCCTCCAGACTGGACCCGTTCAGACCAGATTATCAAGGTCATAGGCGTGGGTGGCGGAGGCTGCAACGCAGTCTCGTACATGTACCGCACCGGAATCGAAGGATGCAGCTTCGTGGTCTGCAACACCGACTCCCAGGCACTTGAGTGCAGCCCCGTGCCCGTCAAGATACAGATGGGAGCCGGACTGGGCGCAGGCACCAACCCCATCAAGGGACGCAACGCCGCGATAGACAGCCAGGCGGAGATAGAGAAGAAGATTCTCGACACCGGCACCCAGATGCTCTTCATCACCGCAGGTATGGGCGGAGGCACCGGCACCGGAGCCACTCCCATCATCGCAAAGATGGCAAAGGAAAAGGGCATCCTTACGGTGGCCGTAGTGACCATCCCCTTCAAGAACGAGGGCAATGAAAGCCAGTCCAAGGCGGTGGACGGAATCCACGAGCTGGAAAAGAACGTAGACTCGCTCCTCATCATCAACAACGAGAAACTGTACCAGTTCTTCGGCGACACCCTCATCCAGGAGGCTTTCCCCAAGGCCGACGAAGTGCTGGCCACCGCCGTACGCGGCATTATCGAAGTGATCAGCTGCCCCGGCTACATCAACGTAGACTTCCAGGATGT
>JAFZXV010000173.1 GCA_017616595.1 Bacteroidales bacterium | reverse complement strand
TCCGGCGAGCCATCGGCTGCCGGACTTCTTTTTGTGGAGCATAGGGGATTCGAACCCCTGACCTATAGATTGCGAACCTATCGCTCTACCAACTGAGCTAATACCCCGTTTGAGGGTGCAAAGCTACAAAAAAAACCAGAATTGAACAAAATTTTGTATTTTCGTAGTTTGACTGGGTACAATAATTGCCCGGCTTATAGGAAAATGAAAAAGATGTTGTTTTATTTAGCCTCCGCAGTCCTGCTTGCAGGAGCGGTTTCTTGTACTCCCTCCGGTTTACAGGAAGAGAAAGACAATCCCTACAAGGCACTGTCTCTCACCACAAAACAGTCTACCTATGTAGATAGCGGCAACTCATTCTCCTTCAATCTGTTAAAAGAAGTTGAAGCGGCCTCCGGCAAAGACTATGTTATCTCTCCCCTAAGCCTTCAGTTCCTGCTTGGCATGATACTGGACGGGGCAAAGGGCGCCACGGCAGACGAGATCTGCAACGTGCTCGGCTATGGCAGCGGAGAAACCGGGCAGGTGAACGAATACTGCCTGAGCATGCTCAAGCAGCTCCCGGAGTTGGACAAGCAGACCAAACTCCACATCGCCAACGCCATCTACGTAGACGACGGCTGGCCTCTGCTGGATACATACAAATCCGACGTTGCCAAGTATTATGAGGCCGCGGTTGCAAATCTCGACTTCAGCAAGACAAAGGAATCTGCCGCCACAATCAACAAATGGTGCTCAGACAATACGGAGGGTCTCATCAAGAAGGTCCTGGAGGAGACATCCCCGGACATGCTTGCCTACCTTCTCAACGCCCTGTATTTCAAGAGTCAATGGTCCTGTAAGTTCGACAAGAATCTTACCGGAGAAGAAGATTTCTACAATGCCGACGGCAGCAAAGCCGGTAGAGTCAAGATGATGCGTACGGAGCGGACCATGGATTACAAGAGCGCAAAATCCTTCCGGGCTGTGCGTCTGCCATATGGCAACGGAGCTTATTCCATGACCGTACTCCTCCCCAAAGACGGATTCGGAGCCTCAGCCATAACCGAAGAGCTCGCCTCCACAGACTGGAACGTCCTCAATAACTCGTTCTACGGCTGCATGGTGGATCTCTGGCTCCCCAAATTCGAAACCACTTTCAAGATCAAGCTGAACGACATCCTTTCCCAGATGGGAATGCCCTCTGCATTCAACGGCAAAACTGCCGATTTCTCGGCAATGTCTGCATTCGCACTTTGCCTGAGCTTCGTCAATCAGGATGCGGTGATAAAGGTTGACGAAGAGGGCACCGAGGCCGCAGCCATCTCCAGCGCCGGAATGATGAAGAACACCGCCGTGGGCCCGCCGGAAGAGACAATCGTCTTCCATGCCGACAGGCCGTTCATCTACCTCATTACAGAGAAAAGCACAGGAGCCGTTCTTTTTGCAGGACGGTACAGCGGCAAATAGCATAATTATAGTATGAAGCGATTCCTCATCATCCTGGCAATTCTGCTTCCGTCCCTTGCGGGAGCCCAGAACCTCGCCGGCACCTATATGGTCGCCCAGCGCGACACGTGCGACCTTTACATCGATGTCTATCTGCCCACTCCCGGTTCCGAAACGGAAATCGACGGCAAGGCCAAGCCCTCCATCCTTTTCCTTTTCGGCGGCGGCTTCATTATCGGCAGCCGTAACGACAAAGGCTATATGCCCTGGTTCAAGATACTTAACGACAATGGCTACGGTGTAGTCTCTGCCGACTACCGCCTTGGCCTCAAGGGCCTGGACGTGAGGTTCGACCTTGGGCATTTGGTCAAGAGCGCAGACCTCACTATCAGGGCCGTAGATATAGGCGTTGAAGACACGTTTGCCGCAGTTCGCTATTTGCTGGACAACAATGTGGGTATAGATGCAAACAACCTCGTCATAGCCGGCAGCTCCGCAGGGGCGATGATCACCCTCAGGAGCGTGATGGAGACCTGCACCCCCACGTCCCGTACGGCAATCCTCCCCGATGGTTTTTCTTTCAAAGGCGCGATGTCCTTTGCCGGAGCGATCATGACAGGCAACGGCCGCCCCGTCTATCAGACGCCTCCGCCACCGCAGTTGCTCATCCATGGTACGGCTGACGGTGCCGTCAACTACGACAAGACCGTTTTCGGACGCCGCGGCATTTATGGCAGCAGCGCCCTTGTCAGGGATATCTTTGCCAAGAAGGGCTACACCTATTGCATCTACCGCTACGTCAACCACAGCCACGATATGGCGGCAAACTTCGTGGCCACCTGGCCGGAGCAGAAGCTCTTCCTGGAGAAGAACGTAGTAGCAGGCCTTAACAGAATCATAGACGCTACCGTAGACGACCCGGCAATCCCCGTCATCAAGAGCCTCAGCGTAAGCGTAGACGATATATATTGATGCAACACGTCCCCGACATACTGCTTGACGCTCTCCGCGCCGCCGTGCTCATTACGGGCCTGGTGGTCATAATGATGATGATGATTGAGAGCCTCAACATCGGTTCCGGTGGGCGCTTCTTCCGCCGCCTTCAAGGCTCCAAACTCGGGCAGATTGTGGTTTCTGCGCTGCTTGGGTGGATACCGGGATGTATGGGAGGCTACGCGTCGGTGTCGCTTTTCTCTCACGGAATGATCAGCTTCGGCGCCCTCGTGGCCATGCTCATCGCCACCGCAGGTGACGAATCGTTCGTAATGCTAACCCTTTTCCCGGGCAAGGCGCTGCTGGTTTCGGGCATAACGCTGGCGGTTGGAATACTTGCAGGCGTGTTTATCGATTACGCCGGCCCGCGCATAGGCTTCAAGCCCTTTGCCCTCAAGCCCTGCGGCGAGATGCATCTGCACGAAGAAGATGCTCCCCATAGGCACGAGGCAGGCCATAAGCCCGGCCGGAGCTTCGGCTGGAAGCGCGTAATCCTCCTTGCCGGTACCGCCATTTACATTGCAGCGCTGGCATTCGGTTTCCTAGGCGAGGGCGAAGAAGAAGATGCCGGCCACGGCCTGAGCCTGCTAAGCGAGGAATGGATGAACATAGTATTTGCGTGCCTAAGCGTCGTTATGCTGGGCGTTACAGCCTTTGGCACAGACCATTTTGTGGAAGAGCACCTGTGGCACCACGTGGTCGCAAGGCACGTTCCCAAGGTCTTTGCATGGACATTCGGCGTGCTGGTCGCCCTTGGCTTTCTTATGCAGGCGGTGGACGTAAGCGCATGGATCAGCGCCAACGTGCCGCTTATGATACTTCTTGCAACGCTCATCGGCATCATTCCTGAATCCGGGCCGCACCTTGTGTTTGTTACGCTGTTTGCAAGCGGCGTGCTGCCGGCGCCGGTGCTGATTGCCAGCTGCATCAGCCAGGACGGGCACGCATCCCTGCCGCTGCTGGCCGAATCCAAAGGCGCATTCCTACGCGCAAAGGCGGTAAACTGCATAGTAGCGTTGCTAGTAGGCTTCGCATCCTGGGCCCTGTTGATGTAGCTATGCCGTCGTACCTGCAAATTGAGAATATATCCAAGTCGTACGGCACCAAGGTCCTGTTCGACCGCATTGCCTTCAACATAAACGAGGGGGACAAGATAGCGCTCGTGGCGCCCAACGGTACAGGCAAAACGTCTCTGCTGCGCATCCTCGCGGGCAAAGACAAGTCCGACTCCGGCGGCAGCATCAAGTTCCTGCGCGACGTGCGCATCGCTTTCCTCGAACAGGAATATGCATTCGACCCCGGACTCACTGTGAGTCAGCAGCTTGCGGCCGTGGATTTTGAGCACGAACTCCGCATCCGCCGCATCCTGGACGAGCTTGGCCTAAGTCCGGACAAGCTTATGAGCGAACTCTCCGGCGGCGAGGTCAAGCGCGTAGCCATCACTGAACTGCTGGCCGCGGACGCCGATTTCCTCATAATGGACGAGCCCACCAACCATCTGGACCTGGATGCCATAGAGTATCTGGAGAACGCCCTCAAGCGCTCCAGATGCACCTTGTTCATGGTGTCGCACGACAGGTACTTCCTGGACCGCGTGTGCAACACCATCATGGAGATGGAACGCGGCTCCATTTATATCTACAGGGGCGACTACGAGAACTATCTGCAGAAACGCGACGAGCGCATCAGCAACTACAACGCAGAGACCGAGCGGGTGCGCAACATCCTGCGGCGCGAGCTCGAATGGATACACGCCACGCCCTGCGCCCGCAGCGGCAAGGCCAAGTACCGCAAAGAAGCCTTCAAGGAGATAAAGGCACGTGCAGAAGATGCCTATACCATCAAGCGTGTTTCTATGGAAGGCCTCTCCGGAGCATCTTACCTTGGAAAGCAGGTAATTGACTGTAAAGACCTGTGCTTCAATTGGAAAGACAAGCCCCTGATAGACCATTTCTCTTACAATTTCCAGCGCGGGGAAAGGGTTGGAATAGTAGGCGGCAACGGCATAGGCAAGAGCACTTTCCTTAACCTGCTGGCAGACAGTTCAGACCCTGCGGTAAAGCGCGGCGAGTCTGTGCGCATAGGCTATTATCGCCAGACCGGCATAGAGTTCAGGCCGGACGATACTGTTATGGAGGTAGTGCCGGACACGCGCCTGCTGGAACGTTTCCTCTTCCCGCACGAGATGTGGAACAACCGCATCGACCGTCTTTCCGGAGGCGAAAAGCGGCGCCTGTACCTGCTGACTGTGCTTATGCAGGAGCCCAACGTGCTCATACTCGATGAGCCGACCAACGACCTGGATATAGTTACCCTCAATATCCTGGAAGAGCACCTGCTGGACTTCAAGGGTACCCTGCTGATAGTTACCCACGACCGCCACTTCCTGGACCGTCTGGTAGACCACCTCTTTGTATTCTGCGGCAACGGTGTTATCAAAGACTTCATCGGCGGCTACAGCGAGTATCGCAGCTATATGGAAGACCTGCGCAAAGAGGAGCGGGCAAAGCAGGCCGCAGCCGAGCCAAAGGTGGTTAAGGAGAAGCCGCGCAGCGACGCTCCGCGCAAGCTAAGCTGGAAAGAAAAACGGGAGCTGGAGCAGCTGGAGGCCGATCTCGAGGCCCTGAACGCCGAGCAGAAGGAGTTGGAGGCGTTACTGGCCGGCGGCACGGAAGACTACCAGGCTATAACCGCCGCCTCCGCCCGCTACGAGCAAGTCAAATCCGCAATAGACCAAAAAGAACTCCGCTGGCTGGAACTCAGCGAAATTTAGAACGGCGCCGGCGAAGTCCATCCTATTCATCCTTTCTCCAGAAAACGGGTGTGATGTCCGTGCCATGGTAGTAGAGACGCTGGTTGGTGGTGCGCTTGTTGAGCGGCCCCAGGTCCTCTACGTACGGGCCGGTTTTGATATAATCGAAGTGCTCCCAATAGACGGGCTCTACGCTCTCCCGGCCGGTGTAAAGGGCTGTTTCCACACCCTGGTGGGCGGAGCGTACGTGGTCTGCAAGGGCGAACAGTGCGTCGCCGTCTTTGCCCTCGCCCAGGAACAGGAAACAGTTCACCCCGAAGTTGTCTTCGAACATCTTGTCTATCAGAAGCGGGGTAAGTTCCTCCCCGATGTCTTTGCGCAGGAAAGGGGAGTGGCACCCTGGGCAATTACCCCGGCAGTTGGTGACTTCTACTGCCAGGGTAACGCGATGGGGAATTTCTTCTATGACGATGTCCGTCAGCTCCGGGATGTACTTAAGCATCCTTGGGGGTGTAGTAACGTTTTTCCGCCTCTACCTGACGGGGCTCCGCAAAGCTGGAGACACGCTTGAGATAACCGATTACACGGGTAAGGTAGTCAAGGTTTTCGCTGCCGCACTTAGGACACTTGGTAAGGGTGTCTTTGCTGATGTAACCGCAATCGTTGCACACGGTGTTGCGGCAGTTGAAGGTAAAGTAGTTGGTGCCGTAGTGGGCGGCAACCTTGAGCAGCTGCCTGTACTGGTCTTTGCTCAGGTGCTCGGCGATGTTCATATGGAGGGCAGAGCCACCGTCCAGATACTTGACGAAGTCTTCTCCGTGGAGCTTGAACTTGTCTATCATAGACACGCTGGTGTCTTCCGGATTGTAGAAGTAGGAGCTGTAAAGGTTGTGCTTGCTGGAAACGAAGTAACCGTCTTTCTTGTCCCACTTGTAGTTCTTGGCGGCGAGGTTCTCCGCCGGTACGAACTCGGTGTTGAACATGGCGTCGGGAGTCCTGTCTTTGCGGTTGGCAATGTTGATGGTCTCCAGGACGGTGTTCACGAAGGAGCCGTACTCGGGGTTGGGGGAGACCTCGAGGCCAAGGAACTCGGCAGCCTCGGTGAGGCCGTTGACGCCGACGGTGAGGTACTGGCGCTTCATGTCGATGAATCCGGCCTTGTACACATCCAGCATCTCCGCCTTGAGGAAGTCTTTGATAATCTCGTTGAATGCGATCTGATACTTGTGCACGCGCTCGGTCATCTCACGGATATCCTTGCAGATGTAGTTGGTATACAGGTCGTCCTTGTCGTAGAAGTTGCTCACGGGGTCAAGCGGTTTGCCGGCCTCGAGATGCACGCCGCGCCTCTGGGCGAAGTAGTGGCGCACGGAATCCTGGATGAGGCGGTTGAGATTGATGGTCATGACCGACTTGGAACCGGTGCTCACGGAGGCGGTACCCATTGAATACTGGTGCGTGGTGTGGTTGTGGCTCTGGTCCTCCATGTCTTTGAGGGAGTTGCGCAGACGGCAGCAGGAGCTCAGGGAGTCGGGGCTGTTGGAGAGGTAGCAGAAGAAGCTGTGCCCCTTGGACCACATCTCGGCGGTGAAGTCTGCGTAGTCTTTGTCTGCAAAGTCGTCGGCGCCGTCCGTGAGGAGAGCCATTGTCTCTACGGGGAAGGTGAGGATGTAGTGGTTGCGCTCCTCGTTGAACCAGTTCATGAAGTGGCGCTGCAGCCAGTCGAGGGTCTCCCACTTGGGGGCGGTACCGTCCGGGAAGCGGAAATCTCCGAAGACACCCTCGAAGTAGGGCTTGTCGAAGTAGCCGATGTTCCAGAACACGGTCTGGTAGCCGCGGTTGCCGGCGGGCATGTTCATGGAATGGACGACCTGCTGGAAGCAGTTGTCTATGACCTTTGCGAGGGTGCGCTGCTTGCGGTTTTTCTCCACCACTTCGTCAAGATGCTCGAGGTAATCGTCGCCGTAGTCTTTGCGGATGAAATAGTCCAGGTACATCAGGAACTCGGGCGTGGCCACGGCACCCATGAACTGGGAGGAGACGGAATACACGAGGTTGATGAACTCACCGCAGAAAGACTTGAGGTCGGTGGGTGCAATCGACACGCCGCCAAGCTCTTTGAGGCCGCTGATGAGGAACGGATACATGGTGATTGCCACGCAGTAGGGGAAGCCCGGGGTGCCGCTCTCGTCGTGTTTGTAAAGCACGTGGGACTCGAGGTCCTTGAGGTACTGGTCGGCAAGATGGCGGCCGTAGAGGGACTTGATCTTGTCGCACATGATGTAGCGGTTCTGCTTGATGTTGTTCTCTTTGTAGAGCTCGTTGCCAAGGGTTACGATGTTCTTGCGGGTAACGTTGGCGTTGGCGTCGAACTTGGAGCCGGTGGCTGCGTTTGTTGCTGCAATATAGTCTTTTATGAAGTCTCTCTTCTTGCGGAGGTCCAGGTCTGCATCGAACTTCTCTATGTATGCAAGGGCGACTTTCTTGTTGATGGACATGAGGGACTCCTCCACCTGGCGTCGGATTTCCTGACTCTCTATGCCATCGTAAATGTAAAGGTTGTTGATTATGGATACGACTATAGAATCGTCGCAGTATTGGCCTGCGCTCTTGTATGCCTCGTGGATGCCACGGGCAAGCTTCGCTTTGTCGTACTCTTCGGTTGAGCCATTGGTTTTACGTACGTCCATTGTTTTATGTTAAATTTCGGTTATAAACGTGTTGCTGACGCGTACCCCGCTTTTGGCGGGATATTATCGGGGTTACAAAATTAATTAAAGGAAACCTAGGAAAAGGGTTTAACGGCAAGAAGTTTTCAACAAACTTATAAACACTGCTCTATTTCAAAAATTTATAGTATATCTTTGTAGAAAAATCCACTATATGTACACTAGCAGCAACGGACTTTACGTCGCCCACGGCCCCAACGGCCCCATCAGCATTACAGGAAAAATGGCCAACAGACACGGCCTCATCGCCGGCGCCACCGGTACCGGCAAGACCGTAACCCTCCAGGTTCTGGCAGAAACGTTCAGCCAGGCAGGCGTGCCCTGCTTCATGGCAGATATGAAAGGAGATCTCAGCGGCATCAGCCAGGCGGGCAAGATGTCGGGCTTCATCCAGAAGCGTTGCGCAGAGTTCGGCATCGCCGAGCCCAAGTTCGGTCCCAATCCCACGCGTTTCTACGACGTATTCGGCGAGCAGGGCCATCCTATGCGCACCACCATTTCCAATATGGGCCCCGCCCTGATGAGCCGCCTTATGGGCCTCAACGAAGTTCAGTCCGGCGTTATGGACATAGTGTTCAAGGTGGCGGACGAGAAGGGTCTCCTGCTCATAGACCTCAAGGATCTCCGCTCTATGCTGGCATATATAAATGAACACGCGAGCGAGCTGCGCATCGAGTACGGCACTGTTACTTCCGCAACGGTGGGCGCCATCCAGAGGGCCCTCCTCGGCCTTGAGAACGAGGGCGCGGAGAAATTCTTCGCCGAGCCTTCCTTCGACATAGAAGACCTCTTTGCAACGGAAGACGGCAGGGGTGTGATGAGCGTGCTTGCGGCAGACAGGCTGATGATGAACCCCAAGCTCTACTCCACGTTCCTCCTTTGGCTGCTGTCGGACATCTACTCAAAACTGCCTGAGGTAGGAGATTGCGAGCTGCCCAAGCTCGTATTCTTCTTCGACGAGGCCCACACCCTCTTCACGGACACCGCCCCAGCGCTCGTATCCAAGATAGAGCAGGTGGTCCGCCTTATCCGAAGCAAGGGCGTAGGCGTCTACTTCGTCACCCAGAATCCTACAGATATCCCCGACAGCATCCTCGGACAGCTCGGCAACCGTATCCAGCATGCCCTGCGCGCATATACGCCCAAAGACCAGAAGGCCGTGCGCAGCGCAGCGGAAACCTTCCGTGCCAATCCTGATTTCAAGACCGCAGACGCCATAACCACGCTGGAAACCGGAGAGGCCCTGGTGAGTTTCCTGGACGAGAAAGGAGCCCCCAGCGTAGTGGAGCGCGCCCGTATCCTCTTCCCCCTCAGCCAGATAGGCGCCATAACCGAGGGTCAGAGGCTGGACATCCGCAACGCATCGCCCCTCAAGGGTAAGTACGACCAGATAATAGACCGCGAATCGGCCTTCGAAATCCTTCTTGCCGACCGTCAGAAGGCAGAGGAAATCCAGGCCCGCCAGCAGCAGGAGGTCGAGGAACAGAAGGCCCGGGCAGAGCAGGAGCGTCAGGCCGCCCAGGCCCAGAAAGAGCGTGAGCGCGCCCAGAAAGAGTGGGAGAAAGAGCAGCGCGCCCGTGAGAAAGAACTCCAGCGCACATCCACGGGCACAAGTAAGAAAAAGAGCACAAAGTCGGGCAAGGGGCTCGGAACCGTAGTGGCGGGCGCTGCCATAGGTGCGGCCATCACCAGCATCTCCCGCAGTGCAGGCAAGGCAGCGGCAGATTCCATCGTCAAAGACTCGACGGGCAAGAAGAAGGGCAGCCAGACCACCGGCGGCAAGGCTATCTCCAATGCCACCGCATCCGCCGTGCGCACGCTTGCCAGAAGCATCCTCGGCAACCTCATCAAATGAAACGCCGGGCGCTGATACTTGTCCTGCTTATTCTTGCGGCGGTTCCGTCCTGCAAGCGCAACACCGGCGCCGCAGGGGAGCCCGAGCCACAGAAAGACACCGTCCTTCCGCTTGGCTTCCGCACGGACGATTACCAGGTGGACTCCTCCAAGGTGCGGGACGGAGAGACTTTCTCCGGCCTGATGGGGCGCCTCGGCCTCGGCGCGCGCGACGCCTACACCCTCGTGCAGCGCAGCGACAGCATCTTTGACGTCCGCCGCCTGCGCGCCGGCAACTCCTTTGAGGCGTATTATACTCCGGACACCACCGGCCGCAAGCTGGAATACGTGGTATACCATAACGACCGCGTGCGCAGCACCATCTTCAAGTGCCGCGACTCCCTGTGCGCCTGGCGTTTCGACAAGCCGGTAGAGAAAGTGCACAAAACGGCCGACATCACCATCCACAGTTCCCTCTGGAACGATATGGTGGCGGCCGGAACATCGCCGCTGCTGATTGTGGAACTTGCCGACATCTACGCCTGGACGGTCAATTTCTTCGGCCTCCAGGAGGGAGACCGCTTCCGTGTGGTCTACAATCAGACGGAGAGCGAGGGCCAGGTAATCAGCATAGACGACATCGAGTTTGCCATATACGACAGCGGCTCCTTCTCCGCCAGCGCCATAAGGTTCGACCAGGGAGACGGCGGCAACAAGTATTGGAACGAGAAAGGGGAGAGCCTGCGCAAGGCCTTCCTCAAGGCTCCCCTCCGCTACAACCGCATCAGCAGCCGCTTCACCTACCATCGCAAGCATCCCATCACTGGCAAGGTGCGTCCGCATACCGCAGTAGACTATGCAGCTCCTACCGGCACACCGGTGCATGCAATCGGAGACGGCACCGTTACTCTCTGCGGCTGGGACGGCTCCGGCGGCGGCAACCGCATCAAGATCAAGCACATGAATGGTTACGAGACCTGCTATATGCACCTCTCCAAATTTGCGTCCGGCATAAAGTCGGGCTCACGTGTGGCGCAGGGGCAGGTTATCGGCTACGTAGGCTCCACGGGCCATTCCACGGGGCCTCACCTCGATTTCCGCGTGTGGAAAGACGGCACGCCGGTGGATCCTCTCAAGATGATTTCTCCGCCCTCGGAGCCTCTCAGGAAAGAGAACCTCGACTCTTTGGGCAAACTGTATCGCGCATATCTGGACACACTCGCAAGATGACAATCGAGCCTGTCGCCTTCTTCCGTTCTCCTCTGAAGGAGAAGTTCGGCGTGCCCCGTCAGGCAGGTCTGGCTCCGGATTTGCCGGGCGAGGTGCGTTTTGTGCCGCCATACGATGCTCCGGATGCACTGCGCGGGCTGGAGGGCTTCGATTACTGCTGGCTGGTTTGGGGCTTTTCCCTCAATCCGGCCGGCGAATTCCACGCTACCGTGCGTCCGCCGCGCCTCGGCGGCAACGAGAGGGTAGGGGTGTTTGCATCCCGCTCGCCATTCCGTCCTAACGGGCTGGGGCTGTCTTGCGTGCGCATTGCCGGAGTCGCTCCGGGGCTGATACGCGTGCTAGGGGCGGATTTGGCGGACGGTACGCCGATTTATGACGTGAAGCCCTATGTGACTTATGCCGACAGCCATCCAGGCGCCGCCAGCGGTTTTGTAGACGGCTCCGGGTGGGAGCCCCTTGAGGTTGTGATCCCGGATGATTTGGCGGCAGAATTGCCCTCCGGCAGTATAGAGGGGTTGGTCCAGGTTCTTTCCCAGGACCCACGTCCGCAGTATCAGGAAGACCCTGAACGGGTGTACGGTATGGCTTTCGGAGCCCATAACGTTAAATTTTGCGTGCGGGACAGCAGGGTGATTGTGCAGTCTGTGGAAAAATGTTAACTTTGCAGTCTTGATGACAGCATCCATTAACGACTTATTGAAGGAACGCTCCCTGGAGGAGATAGAGGCCACGCTGGATTATTTTGGCGCGGTGCCTCGTTTCGGCCGTCGCCGCCAAGACCTCGTGAAGGCCCTGGCAGCGCTATTTACCGATTCTCCCGCCCGCTGGCTCGACCGTCTGATGGAGGGCGACCTCCGCATACTCAAGCGTCTGTGCGATGCCGGATCGGAAGTAAGGGTGGAGCTTATCCCTACGGATTATCCCATGGTCATAGAGGTCCTTCACATAGCCACTTTTGAGAAGGCCTCCACCGACGACCTGGTCCTCGGGAGCATTCCTGCCGTCTTTTACGACCTGATAGCCAAAGAGATAGATGCGGTTATCGAAAGAAAAGAGAAAGATGGTACCTTTGAGGTGGAACGCCTTGCGCTCGGCGCCTTGAACACTTTTGGCGTGGTGCCACTCTCAACTTTTGTAGATACTGTATTCGACGAATTCCAGGATTTGGAAGAGGTACGCACCTTTGCCGCTTCCCTTGCCGCATGCCCGGTGTTCCGACTGTATCAGGAGGAGTATAAGGGCGTTGTCTATATGGTCTCTCCGGACATCGAGAACTTTGAAGACCTGATGCGCAAGCGTCGCAAGATGTATAAAGGGGTGCGCCGTTATGCCAGGCTCGATGTGAATGACCTCCGAGCCAGCGGTGAGAATGCTCCCTTTGGCTTCTATGGGGCGCACACCAGGGAAGGGCAGGAACTGCTGGATATGCTTGAGCGTGTGGGTTACGAGGGCGACGAGCTCGAATATGCCGCCCACACGGCCTGGATCAACGCCCAGTACGAGCCCGACGAGAAGAATCTTGACCTGCTGCTTTCTCCGGTTACCCACAAAGATGCAGACATTGCCAGCTACGAGGAGTTCGTAGAGTGTGCGAATATTATCCTGCGCTACGCCAATTCGGTGCCCAAGTGGCTTCTCAAAGGCCACAGCGCAGACCAGACGGGACTTTTGATCTATTCGCTTCCGGAAGATTACTTCCTCGAGGAGTTTCAGGAAAACCTTAACCTCGGCGAGGAAGTAATGAAGTATTTCGACAACGCCAACCGCGTCCGTCCCGTCCCTCCGGATGACCCCTGCCCCTGCGGCAGCGGCCTCTCATACCGTTTCTGCCACGGTAAATACTTAAGCTGATTATAAGCTGTTATAAGATACCGAGAACGTATCTCCCTGGGAGGGATCTCCTGTATTGAATCCTTTTTTGAGCCAGCGGACGCGCTGGGCGGCGGTGCCGTGGTTAAAGGAGTCGGGGACAGTATAGCCGTAGGCTTTCTTCTGGAGGTAGTCGTCGCCTATCTTGCCTGCAACCGCCACGCCCTCGTCAAAGTCGGTATCGTCAAGACTCTTGAAGAATTTGTTGTCGTAGTGGGCCCAGATGCCGGCGTAGAAGTCGGCCTGGAGTTCCAGGCGCACGCTGATCTTGTTGGCCTCTTTCTCGCTGAGGCGCTGCATCTGCTTGTGGGCGTCGCCAAGGGTGCCTAGCAGGTATTGGACGTGATGACCGACCTCGTGGGCGATGACGTATGCGTAGGCAAAGTCTCCGTCGGCGCCGATATCCTTCTTCATGTTGGTAAAGAAAGACAGGTCGAGGTAGACCGTCTGGTCTGCGCTGCTGTAGAACGGACCTGTGGATGCCGAGGCGGTGCCTGTGGAAGTCTGCACGTAATCGTTGTAGAGGACGAGGCGGGGCGGTTCGTATTTGAGCCCGCTCTTCTTGAAGATCTCCGTCCACACGTCTTCTGTGCCTGCGAGAATTTGTTTGGAGAATACGGCGAGTGCCTCTTCTTCGGCGGAAGGGGTGTAGCTGGTTTCTGTCTGGGCGCCGCCGGTCAGAGCACCGGCCTGCTCGAGCACGGGAGTGGCGTCAATACCAAAAACAAGGTACAAAATACCGGCAATCAAGATGCCTCCAAGGCCTAAACCGCCTGCTTTTCCTACTGATTTACCGCGGCGGTCGTCAACATTGGAACTTTGTCTTCTTCCTTCGAGATTCATAAGCTAAATATTTGGTTATTAATATTTGAAACAAATTAGTTTTATGTATTAACAATTTTGTTACATGGCCTAAATCAGCTTGATTCCGGCCTTTAGGCAGGCCTTGCGCTGCTCGTCGGGCCAGATGCTGGCCTGGATTTCTCCGATGTGGACTTTCTGGAGGAAAAGCATGCAAAGTCTGGACTGCCCGATGCCTCCGCCGATGCTGAGCGGCAGCTCTCCGCCGAGCAGGCGGCGGTGGAAATAGAGCTTCTCCCGTTCTGTCTTGCCGGATAGCTCGAGCTGACGGTGCATGGATTCGGCATCTACGCGAATACCCATCGACGAGAGTTCGAAGGCCCGGCCGAGGATGGGGTTCCATACCAGGAGGTCTCCGTTCAGGCCGGGGAGACCGTCTTCTGCGGGCGTGCTCCAGTCGTCGTAGTCGGGGGCGCGGAGGTCGTGGGGTTTGCCGTCGGACAGCTTGCCGCCTATCCCTATTATAAATATGCTACCGTATTTCTTGCAGATTGCATCTTCGCGCTCCTTTGCGCTAAGATCCGGGTACATGTCCAGCAACTGCTGGGCGTGTATGAAATGCACGTCGTGGGCAAGAAACGGCCTCAGCTGGGGATAGCAGGTGCAGATGAACATCTCAGTATCCAGCAGGACGGAGTAGATGTCACGCACGATGCGCTTGAGATAGCGGGTGTTGCGGTCTCTTGCCGTTATTGTGCGCTCCCAGTCCCATTGGTCGACGTAAAGGGAGTGCAGGTTGCCGAGGTCTTCATCCGCCCGGATTGCGTTCATATCGGTATACAGGCCGTGGCCGGGGCGGATCTTGTATTCTGCAAGGGAGAGGCGCTTCCATTTTGCAAGGGAGTGGACAACCTCGGCCTTCTGGTCTCCAAGGTCTTTTACGGGAAAGGTAACCGCGCGCTCAACGCCGCTAAGGTCGTCATTTATACCTTGGCCCTGGAGAACAAATAGCGGGGCGGTTACTCGCCTGAGCTTCAATGCTTTGGCGAGCCCTTGCTGAAAGAAGTCTTTAACCAGCTTGATGCCCTTTTCCGTCTCTTCCGGAGAGAGGGCGGAGCGGTAAGACTTGGGAATGATCAGGTAGCTCATCGGCCTATAAGGGTGCTGTCGTTGAAGTAGTCTATGCGCATGGATTTGCGCACGTCGTCGAGTGTGGCCTGGGCCGCCTTGACAGCCTCTTCCGTACCCTTGCGAAGGATGTCCCATACGCCGGGGATGTCTTTCTCCAGCTCGGCGCGGCGCTGCCTGATGGGCTCTAGGGTCTCGTTGAGCACTGCGGAGAGGAAGTTCTTGAGCATGATGTCTCCGAGTCCGCCGGCGCGGTACTGCGCCTTGGCCTCGTCCAGATTCTTGAAGGAGAAGCTGGCCTTCTTGCCCACAAAGCAGGAGGCATAGCGCTCGAAGTGCTCGGGGCGGCTGAATGCATCCAGATAAGTGAATACGGGGTTACCCTCCACTTTGCCGGGATCGCTCACCTGCAGGTGGCCGGGATCGGTAAACATACCGCGCACTTTGCGGTTTACTTCTTCTTCAGAATCAGATAGATAGATGCAGTTGCCAAGGGATTTGCTCATCTTGGCCTTGCCGTCCGTGCCGGGCAGGCGCAGGCAGGCTGCATTCTCCGGCAGAAGGATTTCGGGCTCTACGAGGGTCTCTCCGTAGGTGGCGTTGAATTTACGCACGATCTCCCGGCACTGCTCGAGCATAGGCTCCTGGTCTTCGCCGACGGGCACGGTGGTAGCCTTGAAGGCGGTTATGTCCGCGGCCTGGCTGATTGGGTAGCAGAAGAAGCCCACGGGGGTGCCGGCCTTGTTGTCGGAGCCGTCGTCCGTCTCTGAGAAGCCGCGGAGCTTGATTTCCTGCTTTACGGTAGGGTTGCGCTGGAGGCGCTGCACCGTCACCAGGTTCATATAGTAGAAGGTGAGCTCCGTGAGCTGGGGGACCATAGACTGGATGAAGATGTTGACCTTGCCTGGGTCGAGCCCGGCGGAAAGGTAGTCCAGGGCCACTTGGATGATGTTCTGACGCACCTTTTCCGGGTTGTCGGCGTTGTCGGTAAGGGCCTGGGCGTCGGCAATCATGATGAAGATCTTGTCGAATCCGCCCTGATTCTGGAGCTCGACGCGGCGGCGAAGGGAACCTACATAGTGGCCAAGGTGGAGCCTGCCGGTAGGACGGTCGCCTGTGAGGATGATTTTAGACATACTTTATAAATACCATTCGCAGGATTCCTTTTCTCCTGCAATCCATACTGTATCGCCCTCGGACAGGAGGAATTCCGATCCGGGGTTTGTAATTAGTTTATTGTCGTGTAAAACGCTTATTATCATGCATCCGCTGCGGCGCATGTCGGTCTCCCGCAAGGTCTTGCCGGTAAGGAAGGACTCCGGGCCGAGCACCCCGCTGGTTACAATGAAGCCGGCGTCCGGGGTCCCTTCCGGGGCAGGGAGGATGTTGTCTGCCATAATGCTCTGGAAGGCCTGTATCTGCTCCGTAGTGCCAACGGCAAGAAGCCTGTCGTAGGGGTATATGACTTCGTCTCCGGAGGGAATCTCTATTGAACGGGATCCCCTCTGTATCTTTATTATGTTGATGCCGGAATGCTTGCGGAAAGGCATCTCCCTCAGACTTTTGCCGATAAAGGCAAAATCGGGGGAGACGTCCACGGCCTCTGCGTGGATATCGTAACCGGCCAGTTTGTCGCGTACGGACGAGGTTACGGGTTTGATGCGCCGTTCTTCCGCCTCGCGCGCGTTGAAATTCTCCATAAAGCGTTTTTCCAGACCGGAAATGCTGTGGAAAGACCTCTTTGCCACGATAAAGAACAGCAATCCGGCGCCGAATACCGCAAAGACTCCCCAGCCGCCGAGCTTGAAATAGCCGGTGATTGCCGCCAGGATGAAACCTATGGCTATGAGGATGCGGAAAATCATCAGCGACAGGATTGGCCAGCGGTTTGCTGCCCTCTGCTTGAGCAGCTTGGGTGCGTGCTGGTTGATGGCGCCGTTGGTTATGGCGAGTCCATATAGGAACGGCGTCATGACTGTAAGGGTGACCACAAGGCAGATGAGCCTGCGCCATCTTTCGTCCAGGAAGGGGAGGAGCTTTTCTGCAAGGTTGCCGAGCAGAAGCCTGGACGCCAGCAGTATGGCGATAAGCACGACGCCGTAAAGCACCACTCGGATGACATAACTCTTGATGAGCCCGGACCATTCGTTCCTCTCTGCCGATGAGTTAAGCGCCCGCTCGTTCTGCTTGGGATTGATCTTATCCAGGATGTTTGCGGGAAGCTTTGCTGCGAGCCAGCGGCTTGCCGAATCTCCCGCCTTTATCATGTAAGGTGCTGCAAATGTGGTTATTACAGATACCGCGATGATTACGGGGTAGATGAATCCGCGCATCACGCCCAGGCTGCATCCGAGGCTTGCGATGATGAATGAGAACTCGCCCAGCTGGGCCATGGTGAATCCTACGTGCACCGAGTTGTCCAGGCCCTGGCCGGCAAGCAGCGCGCCGGTGGTGGAGAAGGCCAGGATTCCTCCGACGGCTATGATTGCGATGAATATGATGGTCAGCCAGTGCTGCCCGATGATTACCGGGTCCACCATCATGCCCACGGAAACGAAGAATATGGCGCCGAAGAGGTTCTTGATGCCGGTAAGCAGATGCTCGATGCGCTCTCCTTCAACCGTTTCTGCCAGGATGGAACCCATTACGAAGGCGCCCAGCGCCGACGAGAAGCCCGCAAACGACGCAAGAGCCACCATGCCGAAGCAGAGGCCGATAGAGATGATAAGAAGTATCTCGTCGTTAAGGAAGCGCTTGGCTTTCTTGAGCAGCAGGGGAATCACGTAGAGCCCTATCAGGAACCACAATATGAGGAAGAAAGCGAGTCTGGCCAGGCTGAGGAGCATTTCCGACCCGGAAAACTGCTGAGATACCGCCAGGGTGGAGAGCAGCACCATCATCAGCACCGCTATGAGGTCTTCCACCACAAGGGTGCCGAAGATCAGGGACGCATAGGGTTTCTTCTTGAGACCCATGTCGTCGTAGGCTTTGATGATTACCGTGGTGGAGCTCATGGACAGCAGGCCGCCCAGGAAGAGGCTTTCCATCATGGTCCAGCCGAGGATGCTGCCGGCAATCATGCCTATCAGGAACATTCCTATGCAGATGGTGCCGGCCGTAATGAGGGCGCTGCTGCCTACTTTCAGCAGTTTCTTGAAGCTGAATTCGAGGCCGAGCGCAAAGAGCAGGAAGATGATACCGATTTCTGACCATTGCTTGACGGACTCCGTGCTGGAGATTGCCGGGAGCAGCCCCAGATGCGGGCTGACTATGAATCCTGCAATGATGTATCCCAGAATGAGAGGCTGCTTGAGAGCCTTGGAAATGACGGTAAACACTCCCGCAGCAATCAATATCACCGCCAGATCCGCTACCAGGTTCAATTCCTCATTCATACTACAAATATAAGTATTTTTGGAATAAAACGAGTAAAGCCCGCTTCACAGCGGGCTTTAACGGTTAGTTAGTAGTGTATACCTTATTGAAGGTTAATTATTGTTGGTTAGAATAGTTGTTGATTTCCATTGGCAAAGATAAGGCAAATTTTTGTAATTGCAATATCTTTCATAAAAATTTTTGAAAAATTTATTTTTAGATTTTAAAAAATTTTATAAACTACGGCCCTTTCAATCATCTAACAGCTCGGGTCTCAGCAACTTAGTGCGTTCCAGAGCCTGGGCGTCCTGCCACTCGCGGATGAGCTTGGGATTGCCGCTGAGAAGCACATCGGGCACCCTCCATCCGTTGAATTCTGCAGGGCGGGTGTAGACGGGAGGGGAGAGGAGCTTGTCCTGGAAGGAGTCGGACAGGGCGGACGTCTCGTCTGTGAGGGCGCCGGGGATGAGGCGGACTATAGAGTCTGCCAGAAGGGCCGCGGGAATCTCTCCGCCGCTCACGACGTAATCTCCGACGGATATCTCGCGGGTGACGAGGTGCTCGCGTATGCGGTGGTCTATGCCTTTGTAGTGGCCGCAGAGCAGGATTATGTTCTCCTTGAGCGACAGCTCGTTGGAGATGGCCTGGGTGAGTCTTTCCCCGTCGGGGGAGAGGTAGATTACCTCGTCGTAGCTGCGCTGGGAGGATAGCTCTTCTATCATCCTGTACACAGGTTCTACCATCATGACCATTCCGGCGTCTCCGCCGTAGCTGTAATCGTCTACGTTGCGGCGGGGGCCGATGCCGTATTTGCGGAGGTTGTGGACCTGGATGTCAACCAGCCCTTTGCGTATCGCGCGGCCGACGATGGAGTGGGCGAGAGGGCTCTCGAGCAACTCCGGGACGACGCTTAATATATCGATTCTCATCATTTTGTGTGCTGAATGACAAAATTAGCATTTATTTGTTAATTTTGCATCAGATGAAAAGGTTAATTCTATCCGTGGCGGCGGCTCTGATGTGCCTTGCCGCCTGTTCCGCTCCCGGCCCCAGGCACTACACCGTAAAGGTGGTGCGCGAGTATCCCCACGACACGAAGGCATACACCCAGGGCCTCTTCTTCGAGGGCGGAGAACTGTACGAAAGCACGGGCCAGACCGGTCAGAGCAGCTTCCGCAAGGTGGATCTGGTAACCGGCAAAGTGCTGCGCAAGCTCGATTTCTCCCGCAAGTACTTCGGCGAGGGCTCCGTCATATTCAACGGCAAGATGTATATGCTCACCTGGACCAACAAAGTGGCGTTCGTTTACGATGCGGCAACCCTTGAATATCAGAAGACATATTCTTATCCCCGGGAGGGCTGGGGCCTTACCACGGACGGCAAGTCCCTCATCGCTTCCGACGGCAGCTCCAACATCTATTTCCTGGACGGGGAATTCCACCTGCAGCGTTCCATAAAGGTTACCATGAACGGCCGCCCGGTGCGTCTGCTCAACGAGCTGGAGTGGATCGACGGGCGTATCTGGGCCAATGTTTACACTACGGACATGATACTCATAATCAATCCCGATTCCGGATCGGTGGAGGGCGTGGTGGACTGCACAGGCCTGCTTCCGGACAAGCTTCGCGGGCCCCAGACGGACGTGCTCAACGGCATTGCCGTACTGGACGGACGCATCTTCCTCACCGGTAAGAATTGGCCCAAACTGTACGAAGTGGAACTGAAATCAAAGTAATTTAAAATAATTATTATATTTGTAGGTTGAAACATTTTAAAAACTCCTGATATGAGTGACACCAAATTCCCCGAAGAGAGCCTTAAGGCCGTATCGGATGTAGTAGAAGAAGCAGCGGCTGTTGAGCCACAGACCCCTGCCGTAGAAGAACCTGTAGAAACCGCTCCCGAGACTCCCGAGCCCGTCGCAGAGGCACCCGTTGCCGAGCCCGAGGCCCCCGTTGCAGAGCCTGAGGCGCCAGTTGCGGAACCCGAAGCACCAGTTGCCGAACCCGAGGCTCCCGCAGCAGAAGAAGAGTCCCTGAAGGACAAACTGGAGAACCTTGCGGACAAGAGTCTTGCAGAGCTCTCTGAGATGTTCCGCAACCTCAAGGAGAGCGCAGACAGCATGCTCCGTTCCAAAGAGGCGGAGAGCATCAAGTCCGCTTTCTACAAGCTTCTGACCAAGCTCAAATCCGAGAATCCCGACGCGGAAAACTCCCTCTCCAACCCCTTCGAGGCCGTTGAAGAGAACTTCAAGGCCGTATATGCCGACTACAAGAAGGAGCGCGCCGAGTTCAACAAGGAGCAGGAGGCCAAGAGGGAAGAGAACCTCGCCGCCAAGCGCGCCATCATCGAGGAACTCAAAGCCATCATAGAGAACAACGAGGACGCAAGCGCCTGCTTCCCTGCATTCAGGCAGCTGCAGAACCGCTGGCGCGAGGCCGGCCCCGTACCGGCCAACGCCTTCCGCGACGTCAACGATACCTATCAGTACTACGTAGAGAAGTTCTACGATATGGTCAAGATCAGCCGCGACCTGCGCGACCTTGACTTCCAGAAGAACCTCGAAGCTAAGGAGAAATTCTGCGAGGCCGCCGAGAAGCTGGCCGAGAACGAGAATGTGGTAAACGCATTCCACGAGCTCCAGAAGCTCCACGAGCAGTGGAAGGAGTTCGGCCCCGTTGCCAAGGAGAAGAGAGACGACATCTGGAACCGCTTCAAGGCTGCAACCGCAGTCATCAACAAGCGCTACCAGGCCCATTTCGAGGGCCAGAAGGAGCAGCAGGTCGCCAACCTTTCCGCCAAGGAGGCCCTTTGCGAGGAGGTTGAGGCCATTGCCGCCAAGGAGGTAACCACCTCCGGCGAGTGGAACGAGCTCTCCGCCCAGATAGTGGAGATCCAGGCCCGCTGGCGCAAGATCGGCTTTGCAACCCGCAAGGACAATCAGAAGATCTACGATCGCTTCCGCGCCGCCTGCGACGCCTTCTACGCCCGCAAGCGCGATTACTATTCCGGATTCAAGGATGCCATGACCTCCAACCTGGAGAAGAAGATGGCCATCATAGAGAAGGCCGAGGCCCTCAAATCCAGCACCGAGTGGAAGAAGGCCACAGACCAGTTCATCGAGCTCCAGAAGCAGTGGAAAGAGATCGGCGCCGTGCCCCGCAAGAAGAGCGAGCAGATCTGGAAGCGCTTCCGCGCCGCCTGCGACGACTTCTTTGCCGAGCGCGACAAGAACGCCAAGCCGGAGAACGACTTCTACGGCAACCTCCGTGCAAAGAAGGCCCTTATCGCAGAGGTGGAGGCCTATGTGGCGTCTGAAGACGATGCCGCCAACGCCACTGCCCTTGCCGCTTTCAACGAGCGCTGGCAGGCTATCGGCCACGTTCCCTTCAAGGAGAAAGACGCCGTCAACGCCGCATGGCGCGAGGCGGTCCAGGCCAAGTTCCCCGGCCAGAACGGCCGCCGCAGCGCTCCCCGCGCAGCAGCTGCCAAGGCTCCCAAGTCGGAGCGCGACGTCCTCATGGACAAGTATCGCGCCCTGCAGCAGGACGTTGCAACTTACGAGAACAACATAGGTTTCTTCTCAGCCTCCAAGAATTCCGAGCCCCTCATCAAGCAGATGCAGGACAGGATAGAAAAGGCCAAGGCAGAACTGAAAGAACTTGAGCAGAAGATACGCCAGGCCGAGGAGGGCGCCGAATAATGGATAAGAATTCTATAATTGGAT
>JAFZXV010000172.1 GCA_017616595.1 Bacteroidales bacterium | reverse complement strand
TGCGTGCTACAACGACGCAGTACTCAAGTCAGACATCTCAGACCTTCAAGACCGCGTGAGGGTGCTGGAGGCCCAGTACATCAAGGCCAACGAGAATATCGTCACCCTCCAGAGCCTGGTGGACGCCCTCAACGGCAAAGTGTACGTCACCTCCGTCACTGAGACCTCCGACGGCTGGATCGTGAAATTCTCCGATGGCAAGACGGCAACCATCACCAACGGCGTAAGCCCCAAGATCGGCGTAAAGAAAGACTCCGACGGCAAATATTACTGGACCCTCAACGGTGAATGGCTGCTTGGCGCGGATGGCGAGAAGCTTCCGGTGGAGGGCGAGGACGGCGCACCCGGCCAGGACGCCATCTCCCCCCAGCTCAAGATAGAGAATGATTACTGGTACGTTTCCACCGATGGCGGGACAACCTGGACGCAGCTCGGCCAGGCCACCGGCGACCCCGGAAAGGACGGTGACAGCATCTTCCAGTGGGTGAATCAGGACGAGAGCTACTGGTACTTCGCACTCGCTAACGGCGACGTTATCAAGATTGGCCGCGGCATCCACGGCGCCAAGGCCGTCAACGTCATCCCGTCTTTCTCGGACGGCTCCGTGATTGCCAACAAGGGCAAGTTTACCATGAGTTTCGACGTGCTCCCGGCCGAGGCTGCAGAGGGCCTAGCAGAAGAGAGCAACGACATCTTCAACGTAAAGGTAGTTTATACCGCCCCCACCAAGGCGTCCAACTCAATCAGTCTTCCCATCTTATCCAAGGAGGGCAAGGAAGGCGTCCTTCTGCTCACGGTTGATGGCAGCAAGCTGGACGACAGCTTTGTAAAGGGCACCTCCGGCGCCAGCGCCTGCCTGCAGATAGTCTGGAACGACAACGTGATGTCCAGCGGCTACTTCCCTCTGCACCCGTACGACCCCTACAACGGCCACGAGTTCGTGGACCTCGGCCTCCCTTCCGGTCTTAAATGGGCTACCTGCAACGTAGGCGCATCAAAGCCGGAGGATTACGGCGACTACTTCGCCTGGGGCGAGACGGAGCCGAAGTCAGACTACACCTGGAATAATTACAAGTGGTGTAATGGTTCTGCCAACACCTTAACCAAGTACAACAACAACAAGTATATAGGTACAGTCGATAACAAGACAGTACTGGACCCGGAGGACGACGCAGCCCGAGTAAATTGGGGTGGCAGTTGGCGTATGCCGACGGATGCCGAGCAGAATGAATTGAGAGAGAATTGCAGTTGGACGTGGACCACCCTAAATGGAGTAGATGGAGTAATTGTGACCGGTTCTAACGGCAATAGTATCTTCCTCTCCGCAGCAGGCTACATGGACTTCGCCACACTTTTCAGAGCGGGGTCTGACGGTTATTACTTGTCTTTGTCCGTCTATACGGGAGGTGCGTACGATGCGTTCAGCATCTATTTCGATTCTGGCCATGTCGCAAGGTTTCGCGGAGGCCGCGCCGCCGGTCTACCTGTACGCCCCGTCTGCGACTGACGCCGGGCGCTGATTACCGGAACTTCTTTTGATCCGCGACGGGATTGTAGAGGGGTCTACGGTCCCGTCGCTGCATCAAAATCGACATATAATTGCAAAAAGTGCTTGTGACAGGATTGTAGAGGGGTCTACAGTCCCGTCGCCGTTAGCAGAATCGAAAGCCAACGCTACCGCGGATACTCTGTCCGCCCCGTCACAGAATGAAAACGTTCATTGCGGGTCTCCAAAAATACCCCCAACGAGCGAATTTGGCGTTATTTGATTATTGCGTGTAGGATTCAAGTCACACAGTGAGCAAGAATCGCAAAGAGCCGCGCATCAGCGCGGCTCTTCGTGATTAGCCACTGCTACGCAGTGCCTTTTCACGATACCCCTGCCGGGGGCCGCTTGCGACAGAGGGGCACGGAAGCGCGGCTAACACCGCATCTATTTTGTCGGCACGCATCCTTACAAAAACAAGTTTTTGAAGGCTGCGCACCAACAAAATAGCCCGAGCTGACGCTCGGGCGCTTCCGCGACATTCTGTCGCGCTCTGTTCGTGATTCCGGCGCGACTCGAACGCGCGACCCGCAGCTTAGAAGGCTGCTGCTCTATCCAGCTGAGCTACGGAACCAAACGGACTGCAAATATAGTAATTTTTCCGTATCTTTGCGCCGTGATTAAGAAGTACCTCATAGTATTCCTCATTTCGATGGTACCGCTCATCGAGATTCGAGGTGCCGTGCCCTACGCCGTCGGCTTCGGGCTGCCGCTTGTGCCGTCTTACATTGTTGCCATCATAGGCAATATGCTGCCGGTCCCGTTCATTTTCTTCTTTGCCCGCCGCGTGCTGGAATGGGGCAAGGACAAGAAGGTCATAGGCAAGTTCTTCACCTGGTGCCTGGAAAAGGGCGAGAAGGGCGGCAAGAAACTCGAATCCAAGGCCGGCCGCGGGCTCTACTGGGCGCTGCTGCTCTTCGTGGGCATTCCGCTGCCCGGCACAGGCGCCTGGACGGGTACGCTGGCCGCCAGCATACTCAATATGGACTTCAAGAAGAGTGTGGTGTTTGTGATGCTCGGCGTTCTGCTTGCCGGCACAATCATGCTACTGGCCTCGCTCGGCGTCTTTGGCGCTATCAAGTTGATCAGCTGATTTCCGCCGGTGGCGCAGCGTATAGCTGACGTAGGAAATCACCCCCAGCAGAATAATAAGTATTGCGTGCGACTCGTGGCAGAGCGTGGCGTACAGTATGCCCATGTCCCACGTGGCGCCGTACAGGCTCTGGAGCGTCAGCGCCACAAGGTAATGGTATGCGCCTATGCCGCCCGGCACTGGAATGACGGAGGCGATGTTGCCCACTGCCGAGATGAAGAGGGCGTCTGCAAACGTGAGCCCGCTCAGCGCCGGAACCGCTTTGAGGCCGGTCCAGCTCATTGCCACGTACGATGCCCAAATGCCCACGGTGTACAGCACGAACAGCCCCTTGTGCTCCATCTTTCCGAGGCTTGCAAACCCGGCAACGATGCCCTTAAGCCACTGGGCGATCTTGCCGCAGAACCTGTTGCTGCCGCTCCAGTGGAATATGGCCCACAGGCCGCCGGCAACCAGCAGCACGGCCGCCGCCAGTATCAGCCAGAGAGAGAATCCCATCCGCCCCACCATAGGCTGCCAGATCTGCTCTACAAAAAAGCCGCCGAACTTGCCCCAACCGGTAACGAGCGCGATGGCGAACAGCAGCACGATGGCCACTATGTCGCACGCACGCTCGCAGATGATGGTGCCGAAGGCCTTGTCGTAACTCAGCCCCCTGCGGGAGACGTAGCCGCAGCGCACGAACTCGCCGGCGCCGGGCAGCACCACGTTGACCACGTTGCCGACGTTGGTGGCGTCCCAGATATCGAGGCGCGAGGCCTGAGGGTCGTGCGGACGGATGATGGCGCGCCACCGCTCCTCGCGCAGCACGAGGGCAAGGATGGAGAAGAAGATGAACATTCCCACCCAGCCCCAGCGGGTCTCCTGCAGACCGGCCCAGAAGGCCGCCCAGTCCACCCCCTTGAAGGCAAAGTACACCAGCACGCCGGCAAGGACGAAGGATATGACGTATTTAAGGACGTTCTTTTTCATTTCAGTCGTTCAAGGTTACAAAGAATCAGTTTTCCATGCTCGTCGCGCAGGTGCATCCCGTTGCCCTGGCACCATTTCCAGTATTCGCAATCTGCGCATGCGTCTGTGCGGAAGCGCCCGCGGCTCCGGAAATCGGCAAAGCGGTTCTCCCACACATCTACGAAATCGTCTTTGTAGATGTTCCCCTGGTCCCAGTGCGAGCGTATGCTGGTGCAGCCGGAGATGGCTCCGTCTATGCGCACGGATGCGATGGTGAGGCCCGCCTGGCAGCTGAAAAGATGGTCTCGCACGCGGCCCTCGTATCCGCCCAGGAAGCCCTCGCAGCCGTAGCTTAGGTGGATGCGTTTCTCTTTGCGGGTGCGGACGATGAAGTCCATCAGCTCGCGGTACTGCGCGTTGCTGAGCTGCAGCTCAGGGTCTGTTGCGGCACGCCCGACGGGGAATACCGTAAAGATGCGCCACTGCTTGAGCCCCAGGGAGATAAGGTATTCTTTAATCTCTTCCAGCCTGGGGAAATTGCGCCGGTTGACGCAGGTAACCACATCAAACGGGATGCCCGCTCCGGAAAGTTTCCTGATGGCGGCACTGGCATGGCTGAATGCCCCCGGAACGCCGCGCATCCAGTTGTGGTCCTCTTCCAGACCGTCCAGGCTGACGGTGGCGGTGCGCATTCCTGCCTTCAGCAGCTCGTCGGCCTTTTGGTCGCTCATCAGCAGGCCGTTGGACACAAGACCCCACGGGAAGCCGAGGGCACGGATGCGGCGGCCGCAGTCGGCCAGGTCGGCCCTCATCAGCGGTTCGCCTCCGGAAAGGATGATCAGGATTTTATGGGGATCGTATGCCTCGCGGACGCGCAGGAGCACCTTTTCAAAGTCCGCAAAAGGCATATCGGGGTGCACGGCAGAAACCGTGCAGTCGCTCCCGCAGTGGCGGCAGCGCATATTGCAACGCAATGTGCATTCCCAAAACAACTGCGTCAGGGGATGGCTTGCCGCCTGTTCCCTGACGTAGCTTCTGTTGACGTCCAGCGCAATGCGCTGAAGCAGATTGGGACGGACTGTCATTCGGGCAGCTGCGCCTCGTCCGCCGCCTTGGTCTCTTCCTCTTCTTCGGATTCGTCTGTCTGCTCTGTGGCTTCTTCATATTCCCACTCGCCGCCAGGAGCGGGGCCATAGCAGGCAGTGAAGACATTGAGTCCGAGAACGATACCCATCAGTCTGAAAAACGCTTTTTTCATATAAATAACGTTATTTATGCAAATATAGTAAAAGATTCATTTCCCTACAATCCATTTCAGATACTTGAAATGAAAGACTCTCACCAGCAGCACGCAAACGGCAAGCACCCCCAGATAGTCTGCCAGCAGAAATGCGATAAGGCTTGGGATACCGTCAGGAGACAGCAGCCTGTAAAACAACACCGTGAATGCCAGAAGCGGACAGAAATGGATGCCGTATATCGGGAGCGTGTTACGGCCGAAATACTCCAGGAACCTGCTGCGGCCCAGCCACTTGCACAGCCAGAGGAAAGCAAGCGAACCGGAAATGGAAAGCACCAGAAACAGCGGAAACTCGACTATTCCGACTTTCATTCCGGCAGAAAAGGAAGGAATCCGTATCTTTAACAGTACAAGTGCTATAAAGACAGGGATGTAAACGAACGGACTGTACTTGATCAGCTTCTCATAAATCGCCTTGTTGTTCTTTAGCCAGCAGCCGAGGGCGACGAAGAAACAGGAACCGACCGACTCCCTGATACAAAGGATATTCGGACCGATATCAAGTTGATTGATAACAATGGCGCAGACGAGCATTGCAAATGTAACGGCAAGGACAAGCCAGTCTTTGAGCACCTTCTTGAGGAAGTACACAACTAATTTGGAGAATGCGAGAGCGTTAAGAAACCACATAGTGGTACAGGGCTCCGTAAAAAAGAACGCTCTGAATCTTTCCGGCGAGAAATCAGAATAATAAACGGCCCAGAACAGCGCCTGAAGCACCTCGAAGGCAATCCAGGGAATAAGCAGCTGCTTGACAACCTTCTTTAAGAAAGCCGTTGTGCTGCCGTCAAAACCTGAACAGTACCCGGATATGATGAAGAAACACTGCATAAAGAATGCGGTGAATACCGGGAACCAGAAAGTAACCGTGTGAAAGAGGGGATTCTGCAACCCAGCCCTTATTGTCGCACTGTTGAAATGCGACAATAACAGGAGCAGGATAAGTATCCCCTTTGCTACGTCGAAATAGTGGATACGCTCTTTAGCGCCCACGTCTATTCCCCTATCGTCCACTCGGCGCCGTCTTTGGTGTCTTTGACCTGGATGCCGAGGGCTTTGAGATTGTCTCGGATGCGGTCTGAGGTGGCCCAGTCTTTGGCGGCCTTGGCGGCGGCGCGCTGCTCCAGAACCATGTTCATCAGCCCGTCAATGACTTTGCGGGAACCGTCGGCGCTGCCGGAGGCCTCGTCTTTAAGGCCGAGGACGCCAAAGACAACGTCGTCGAACAGCTGGCAGAGGGTCTGCAGGTCGCCGGTGCCGAGCTTGACGCTGCCGGCCTTGGCGGAATTGATCAGGCGCACGGCCTCGGAAATCTGGGCCAGGGCCACCGGGGTGTTCATATCGTCGCACAGGGCGTCGTAGATGCCGTCGAAGATGGCGCGTACGGCCTCGGACTCGGCAGGGCAGCTGTCGGGCGCCACGCCGAATGCCTCCTCGCCGTACGGCCAGGAAGGAGCCTTGCGGCCGGCCATCGCGTAGAGGTCGCGGGCTGCCTGCATCACGCGGGCGAGGCCTTTTTCCGCCGCCTGCAAAGCCTCGTTGGAGAAGTCCAGCGTGCCGCGGTAGTGGGCCTGGAGGATGAAGAAGCGCACGGTCATGGGGCTGTAGGCCCGCTCCAGCTTGGGATGGTTGCCGCTGAACAGCTCCGGCAGGGTGATGAAGTTGCCGAGGCTCTTGCCCATCTTCTGGCCGCCTATGGTGATGAGGTTGTTGTGCACCCAGTAGCGCACCCCCTGCGTGCCGCGGCAGGCCACGTTCTGCGCAATCTCGCACTCGTGGTGAGGGAACATAAGGTCCATGCCGCCGCCGTGGATGTCGAACTCGCTGCCGAGGTACTTTTCTCCCATGACGGAGCACTCGAGGTGCCAGCCGGGGAAGCCGTCGCTCCAGGGGGACGGCCATCGCATAATGTGCTCGGGCTCAGCCTTTTTCCAGAGGGCGAAGTCGAAGGGGGCGTGCTTGTCGCCCTGGCCGTCGAGGGCGCGGGTGCCCTCCAGCGTATCCTCGAGGTTGCGGCCGCTGAGGATGCCGTAGCGGTGGTAGCGGTTGTATTTGACAACGTCGAAGTATATGCTGCCGCCCGACTCGTACGCAAAACCGGCGGCGAGAATCTTCTTTACGGCCTCTATCTGCTCTACGATGTGGCCGCTGGCGCGTGGCTCGATGGAGGGCGGCGCACAGTTGAGGAGGCGCATGGCGTCGTGGTAGCGGAGGGTGTAGGTCTGCACCACCTCCATAGGCTCCAGCTGCTCCAGACGGGCCTTTTTGGCGATTTTGTCTTCTCCCTCGTCGGCGTCCTGCTCGAGGTGGCCCACGTCTGTGATGTTGCGCACGTAGCGCACCTTGTAGCCGAGGTGGCGCAGCAGCTTGCTGAGCACGTCGTAAGTGACGCCGGGGCGCGCGTGGCCGAGATGGGCCTCGCCGTATACTGTAGGGCCGCAAACGTACATTCCGACGCGGCCCGGATTGATCGGGGTGAAGAGTTCCTTGCTTCTGGATAGGGTGTTTGTAAGTCTGAGTGGTCTCATAGAGCACAAAGATAAAACAAATTATTATATTTGTAAGTTATGAAAAGCGTACACTGTCTCTGTTTTGAATGAAAAAGATATTCTCCTCCATAGCTGCTTTGATGCTCGCGGCCGTCTGTGCTTTCGGGCAGACCGTTCCTGCCGTCAATCTGACCGACGCAGCAGGAAAGCAAGTGCCGGCATCGTCCCTTGTGGACAACAAGACACCCTTCGTCATCAGCTTCTGGATGACCAGCTGCAAACCCTGCCTCAAGGAGTTGGAGGCCCTCACAGACGAGATAATCGACTGGGACGGCCCCTTCCCACTCCGTATTTATGCCGTATCCATAGATGACAGCCGTTCGCTGCAGCGCGCTGTTGCCATGTCCCGCACCTGGGAGGGTATCACCCCGCTGTTCGACACCAATGCAGACCTGCGCCGTGCCCTCAATGTGTCCTCCGTGCCGCAAGTGTTCGTGTACGACAAAGACGGCAAGCTGTTCAATACCCACATCGGATACCGCCCGGGCGACGAGCTGGAGCTTCTGGAGCAGGTGCGCAAATGCGGTAAAAAGTAATGCTGGCATCGCTCCTGGCAGTTTCCCTCATGATGCACGCGCCGGACAGCACCGCCCAGGCGCGCTTCGGCAGTGTTACCGGAGCCGTCGAGAGCAATTCCGCCCTGTATCTGGACGACCCTGTGCTCGGTCCTGCTCAGTCGCGGTTCGGCTCCAACAATTACCTCAAACTCGACTGGCAGAGAGACTCCCTTTCCGCAGGACTGCAGGCTGAATGGTATCCCCGTGCGCTTGCCGGATATCCGTCGGAGCTCAGCGGCGCCGGGCTCACCGGTCTGTATCTCGACTGGCGCTGCGGCCTCGTGCAGCTTCACGCCGGCAGCTTTTTCGAGCAGCTCGGCAGCGGCATACTCCTCCGTTCCTGGGAAGACCGCGAGCTCGGCATGAACAACGGCATCACCGGGGCATATGCGGCTTTCCACACCAGAGGCAACGGCATGAGGGCAAAGGTTTTCGGGGGCTTCCCCAAATTCGGAGTCTGGCCGACTCTGCAGACCGCCGTCGCCGGAGCGGACCTGTCTCTGGACCTGCTTTCCGCCACCGGTTCCGGGAATGCCCTGCTGCTGGAGGGCAGCTTCACAGACAAGATTGCCCGCAGCACGGAAGACGGAGTCGCGTTCCTCGCCCAATCGTCTGGATTTACCGTTCCTGCGCACGTCCCCGGGGTTTCGGCCCGGGTGCAGTATTCCTCGGCGGCATTCTCCGTCAAGGCCGAATGCGTCTGGAAGGGGGACGACTATTACGTGGAACAGCTCCCGAAGGCGCGCGAGCAGTACAGGCTGAAGGGCGGCAACGCCCAGATAATCGAGGCCAGCGCCGCCGTGGGGCCGTTTTCCGGCACACTCACGGCACGCCGCCTGGAGAATATGTCGAGCCGCATCTTCCATACCACGGGCAGCCCGTCGGTAGCCAATACCCTCAACTACCTTCCGTCCCTGTGCATGCAGCAGACGTACATGCTGGCGGGGCTCAACCCCTACGAGACTTACGCCGACGGCGAGGCCGGCCTGCAGGGAGACCTGTACTGGACCTTTCGCCGCGGTACTGTCCTCGGAGGGCGCTACGGAATGAAGCTCCACGTGGGCGGCAGCTGGATAATGGCCTTGCCCTGCGCCCTGCCGGACAGGGACGCGGGCTATCTTGCCTATCGGGACATCAACATCGACCTGGAAAGGCGCTGGAACAGAAACTTCCGTACGGTGTTTTTCGTGTCCATCCAGGAGAATTCCCCCACCCACGGCAACCGCAAGGCCACGAACGCCCAGAACGTTTTCGTGCTGGACGGCCAGTATCGCTTCTCCTCCGCCACATCCCTGCGGCTGGAACTTCAATACCTTTATTCAGAAGAGCTGACGCGCGACTGGATGGCGGCCCTTGCCGAGTTGTCCTTCGCCCCGCATTGGAGCATTACCGTCAGCGATATGTACAACCACGGAAGCACCGGCGTGCATTATTACAACGTCGGAGCCTCCTATTCCCTGTCTTCCCTGAACATTTCGCTCCTGGCGGGGCGCAGCCGCGAGGGCATGGTATGTTCCGGAGGCGTGTGCCGCTGGCAGCCTGCTTTTGCCGGCGGCGTGCTCAGGGTCCAATGGTCTTTCTGACGATATGAAAAAATGGCTGATAATACTCCTCTGCCTGCTGCCGGTGCTTTCCTGCGTCGGTCAGAAGGACGACCCTGAAGAGGATCCCATAGACAATCCGGAACCGAAGCCGCAGCCCGACCCCGAGTCTCATCAGGATCCGAATGAGGACCAGGGCCCCTATTTCCGCAGGAGCCTCATACTTGATTTTACCGGCACCTGGTGCGTCAACTGCCCCAAGATGCAGACTGCCATACACGACGCCTGTGAGCAGCGTCCCGGACGCATCGTGGTGGTGTCGGTGCACTGCCTTTCCGTGGACCCGATGGCGCTTGCCTCCGAGAGCGCGGCGTTGATAAAGGAATTCGGCGTGAGCGCATATCCGTCCGCCGTCGTGGACCTGGATCCATCATCGCTTACTTCAACCTCTTCCACGGAGCTTTTGCTGTCTCACTGCGACAGGCTGCTGGAAGCCCGCGGAGACGCCTGCGGCATCAAAATAAGCAGCACGCTTGACGGCGGCGCCCTTAAGGTGGATGTGGAAGCTACACCGGTGCGCGACGGCAGCTACAGTATCCATCTGGTGCTGCTGGAAGACGGCGTTGTAGCCAAACAGGTCGGGGCGTCGGACGATTACGTACATAACGACGTGCTTCGCGCATGGCTTGACGCCCCGTCAGCTTTTGAAGGCGTGACCGGCCAGGCATTCAGCGCGTCCTTCAGCCTGGACGGAGCCGCAGAGGGAATGCGCGTCGCCGCTATTGTGCGCAGGGACGGAACCGCAGACAACGCCGCCTCCTGCCATGTAGGAGAACAAATTGATTATCAACACGAACCAAAGATATGAAAAAACGTTATCTGATTCCTGATACGCAGGCCGAAGACCTGTTGCTGTCCCAAATGCTATGCGACTCTCTGGTGGGAGGGTTGGAAGACACTGTTGACGATCCAATCTATTATTAGGAGGACGAGGTATGAAAAAGATTATTCTTTCCGCATTCGCACTTCTTGCGATCGCAGCCTGCCAGTCAGAGATGGCGGAGACGCCGGTCAACGCACCGGAGATTCAAACCGTAATCCACGCCGTATGCAGCGAGGTGGATCCTGCTACGCGTACAGTACGCCAGGAGGACGGCAAAGTATTCTGGTCTCCGGACGAGGAAATAAGCGTATTCCAGGGACACATGACGTACGGAGGACAGAAGTTCACGTCCACCAATACAGGGGAAAGCGCCACGGCCGACTTCGTTGGAAGCCTGCCTGCCTCTTCCGGCTATTACTGGGCCCTGTATCCCTACAATGCCGATTCCTGGTGCTACAACGGCAACTACATCGTCACCTACTTCAGCAACGAGCAGAAGGGTAAGGCCGGCTCCTTCCCGGACGACCTGTATATCGCCCTTGCCCGCTCGGAAACTACGGATATGGTCTTCAAGCACCCTCTGGGCGGCATCAAGTTCTCCGTGGTGAGCAGCGGCATCAAAAGGATTACCCTCAAAGCCAACGGCGGCGAGGCAATCTACGGCTACGAACTTGCACTTGATTTCGACTCCAACGGCAACGCATTCGTCGGCGAGGCATGGGATACATCGGACCACATTTTCCTCGAGCCCGAGGACGGCGGCACTTTCGTGCCCGGAGCGGCGTACTACTTCGTCACCATCCCCTGCACGATGGCGAGCGGCTTCAAGCTGATCATGGAGAGGAACGACGGCACCGTCCTCACCCGCAACGTAGACAAGTCGGTAACGGTCCCGCGCGCAACGTTCCGTACACTGATGGAGGCCGACAAGGGTCTGTCCTGGAGCAAGCCGGAACTGTCTTATTCTCCTGATGCGGCCACCGTGAGCGCACTCGGCGGCACACTGGCCATCACCGTTACCACAATGGGCAGTTACCACGTCGACGTGGCCGACGGCGACTGGCTCACGCCCGACGGCACTGATGGCGATCCCATGTTCGGCTGCAAGCATTTCTTCAAGGTGGCTCCGAACACCGGCGCTGAGCGCATGGGCGTCATAACCGTCTGCGACGACACCAACTGCTATCCGGTCATAATCACCCAGCGTGACGGGACCAACATGAAGACCATCGCCCACCACTCGCTGGGCATGCGTTTCACCGCCACATGGTGCGGCTACTGCCCGAATATGAACGAAGGGTTCGCACTGGCCAAGGCAAATCTCGGCGACAAGTTCGAGATACTTAACCTGCACGGCAGCGGCAGCGGACTCGCATTCCCTGCAGGCTATCCATTGTCTAACGTATATCAGATAACCGGATTCCCCACCGGAATAGTGGACGGCAGGATGAAGATAGGCAACTACAATTCCTCGTATATTGCCTATTATGTGGCCCAGGCAATAGAAGAGACAGAATCCAATTACCCGGTAATGACTTCCATGGGCATCAGTTCCTCACTCAGCGGAAGCACGCTCAACGCTTCAGTCAGCGTGTATGTCCGCGAGCCGGGCGACTACAAACTCACCGTCCTGCTGATGGAAGACGGCATAGTTTATACCCAGTCAGATTATGTGAACGGCACCCAGAGCAACTACGTGCACGACAACATAGCACGCGCCCTTGTGAGCAATAGCATTCTTGGAGACGAGTTCACCGTTACCGCCGGCGACCGTACAGAGCAGTTCAACTACTCCATTGCCGTCCCGTCCGTGTGCAATCTTGAAAAGCTGCATATCCTGGCCTACGTGCAGAAGCCTTTCGGCGCCCAGAAGCCAGTCCAGTCCGGCAATTACGGCGACTGGTACATAGACAACTGCCGCGCCGCGGCGGTCGGCATAAAAGTGGATCCCGAGGTTTCCGATTAGCTGTTTGCCCTATGAAATTCATCAGTTGGAACGTTAACGGCCTGCGGGCTGTGGCAGGCAAGGGCTTTGCCGATATCTTTGATGGTTTTGACGCAGACTTTGTGTGCCTGCAGGAGACAAAACTCCAGCCCGGCCAGATAGACCTGGAGTTCCTTGGATACACATCCTACTGGAATTCTGCAGAGAAAAAGGGATACTCCGGCACCTGCATCTACACCCGCGAGGAGCCGCTGAGGGCGATGTACGGCATAGGCGCTCCCGAGCAC
>JAFZXV010000171.1 GCA_017616595.1 Bacteroidales bacterium | reverse complement strand
GCTGTTTTGGGGGCCTTTAGCCATATTTTACGGCCCCCAAAACAGCACTGCCCCGCTGCTAACTATTTGTACAGGAAGCGCTTGATACTCATCTTGGGAGTTTTCTCGAAGGGAGTGAGTACGGTTTCTATCTTGGCAATCTGGCTGTAGGCGGGAAGTTGGCGGTTGGCTGCCAGGCGTACCTTTTCAGGGATGTCGGACACCGCCTCGCTGTCCAGCTTGTCGTTCTTGATGGCATCTGCATCGAGATACACAAGACCTACAATCTTGCCGGCCCTGTCTACCACAACCGACTCTGCCACGTACGGCTGGTTGTTGACTATCGCCTCGAGTTCCTCGGGATAGATGTTCTGTCCGTTGGCGCTCAGGATCATGCTCTTGGAGCGGCCCTTGATGAAGAGGTTGCCGTCTTTGTCCATGATGCCGAGGTCGCCGGTGCGCAGGAAGCCGTCTTCCGTGAATGCGTTGGCGGATGCCTCGGGATTCTTGTAGTAGCCGATGGTGATGTTCTCTCCCTTGGCCTGGATTTCTCCGGCAATGTGCTCCGGATCTTCGGAGTCGATGCGCACGGTAGCGCAGTCAACTGGCTTGCCGCAGGAGCCGGGTACGTACTTGTCCCAGTGCTCATAGGCAAGGAGCGGGCAAGCCTCGGTCATTCCATAACCTACCAGATAAGGCAGCTTGATGCGGCGGAAGAGCTTTTCTGCCTCGGGGTTGAGGGGCGCGCCGCCCATTATGAAGCGGTCGCACTCGCCTCCGAATGCAGCCATCAGGCCGTCCTTCACTTTCTTATAGATAATATTGTTGATGCCGGGAATCTTGAGGAGAACCTTCACCAGGGGCTTGTCCAGGGTGGGTTTTACCTTGCTCTTGTAAATCTTCTCCATCACCAGGGGCACTGTGATGAGCTGATACGGCTTGACGTCGGAGAAGGCCTTGATGAGGGCTGCCGGGGTGGGAGCTTTGGCCATCCAGTAAATCGCGGTGCCGTTGCAGAGGGGATAGATGAACTCCGTCACGAGTCCGTACATGTGGGCCATGGGGAGCATGGAGACCATTCTTTCGCCTGCAGGGATCTTGCGCTGGCTGAAGTCTACGTTGGCGCTGAAGTTTCGGTAGGTGAGCATTACGCCCTTAGGGTCTCCGGTAGAGCCGGAAGTGTAGCTGATGGCGGCAAGGTCGTCCCAGTTGTCTGCCGGGTACACGACGTTGGAGGGGCCGTATCCGTCTGCCCACTTGGCCTCGAAGAGGTCTTCCATCGTGTCGTAGGTCGCCTTTGTGGCGTCGTCCTTGGCCCAGAGGCACTTCCAGGAGTCAACGTCTATGACAAGCTGCAGCAGGGGCATCTTGTCAACGGGCATCTTGGAGAATTTCTCTGCGTTGGTAAAGAGCGCGACGCTCTCCGAGTGGTTTACCAGGAAGGCGGCGTTGTCCGGCGTGAAGTCTGCCAGAAGGGGAACTATTACTGTCTCGTATGTGTTGACTGCAAGGTAGCTCATACCCCAGCGGGCACCGTTACGGGCGTAGAGGGCAATCTTGTCGCCTTTCTTGAAGCCGAGCTTGTCGAATACGAGGTGGAATTTTTCGATTTGGGTGGCCATCTGGCCGTAGGTAAATGCGTCGCCGCCTATGGTGTTGAGGG
This sequence comes from Bacteroidales bacterium, assembly GCA_017616595.1. Lineage (GTDB taxonomy): Bacteria > Bacteroidota > Bacteroidia > Bacteroidales > UBA932 > Cryptobacteroides. The sequence goes on along the minus strand of JAFZXV010000171.1, from coordinate 2,172 downwards.
CGGCCTTGTCCCAGAACTTGCGGGTTGCATTCTGCAAGCTTTCCAGGTAATGGGGGAAATTAGGCATATCTGAAGATTTTTGTTTTAGCGGGGCAAAAGTAAGTCCGCGAGGCTTTTTTTGCAATCCCGTGCGTACGTATGTGGCGAATTATTACCATATTTGTGGCGAAATAACCAAATGTGTGGCGAAATATGAGTAAAAAACCCATCGTGGCGCTTATCTACGACTTTGACGGCACCCTGTCTCCTGGCAATATGCAGGAGTTTGGATTCATCCAGGCGGTCGGTTCAACCCCCGAGGAATTCTGGCGCATGTCCGATTCCATAGCCATCGGCCAGGATGCATCCAATGTCCTCTCCTATATGAAGCTGATGTACGACGAGGCGCGGGCCAAGGGTATACGGCTCCGTCGTCCCGAGCTCCGTGCCTTCGGGGCGCATATCGACCTGTTCGACGGCGTGCCCGAGTGGTTCTCGCTCGTCAACCGCTACGGCCGCGAGCACGGCGTGCGGGTGGAGCACTACATCAATTCCAGCGGCCTCAAGGAGATTATCGAAGGCAGCCCCATCGCCGGAGAATTCAAGCACATCTTTGCGGGTTCCTTTATATATAACGATGCCGGAGAAGCCGAATGGCCCGGCATCGCCGTAGACTATACCGCCAAGACGCAGTTTCTTTTCAAGATATCCAAGGGCATCTTCAGCTCCAGGGACAACAAGCGCGTCAACGCTTCCGTAGACGACGACAAGAAACGCATCCCTTTCTCCCATATGATTTACTTCGGAGACGGAGAGACGGACGTCCCCTGCATGAAGATAGTCGGAATGTTCGGCGGTCACAGCATCGCCGTGTACAATCCGGAATCGGCCAAGAAGCGCGCCTCAGCCCTCAAGCTCAAACGTCAGGGCAGGGTGGAATTCGCCACCCCGGCACGCTACACGCGCGACTCCCGCGCATTCGAGGTTGTCTGCGCCATAATAGACAAAATCCGCGCAGACTCGGAAGTCGCGCGGCTCTCAAGACTGAACGGTTAGCCTTAGCTCGGCAGCCGTCATGCCCCATCGGCTGCCGTCATGCCCCCTCGGCTGCCGTCATGCCCCCTCGGCTGCCGTCATGCCCGACATGATCGGGCATCTCTGTCATCCTGAGCGAAGCGAAGGATCTACTTTATCAGATTAAGGAACTCGTTCCGGGTTCTGGACGACGTCAGAAAGATCCCGCTGAACGCCGACGTCGTGGTTACCGAGTGCGCCTTCTGCACGCCGCGGGCCTGCATGCAGGTGTGATTTGCCTCAATTACCACCGCAACGCCCAGCGGCTCCAGCGCCTCCTGTATGCAGTCGCGTATCTGCACCGTGAGCCGCTCCTGCACCTGCAGGCGGCGGGCGAAGGTCTCTACCACGCGGGCAATCTTGCTCAGCCCGGTTATCTTGCCGTTGGGGATGTATGCCACATGGCACTTGCCGATGAAGGGCATCAGGTGATGCTCGCAGGTGCTGTAGAGCTCGATGTCCTTGACGAGTACCATCTGCTGATAAGGCTCCTCAAAGATAGCCTGGCGGATTTTCTCTGCGCCGTCCTCAGAGTAACCTTTTGTAATGAACTGCAGCGACTTAGCGACGCGCTCCGGCGTTTTTAGAAGGCCCTCCCTGCCCGGGTCTTCTCCCAGAAGGCGCAGGATTTCCTTCACGTGACCGGCTATTTCTTCAGTAATCTGTGGCGAGTAGAGATCTTCTTTTTTGTAACTCATACTGCAAAAATACATAAAAATATTTGCACTTGAGAAAATATTTCTATCTTTGCGGCCTAAACACAAAATCGACTCAAGCTATGTATTGGACATTGGAATTAGCCAGCAGCCTCGACGATGCACCGTGGCCTGCAACCAAAGACGAACTCATCGACTACGCCAACCGCTCCGGAGCCCCTGAAGAGGTAATCGAAAACCTCCAGGAACTCGAAGAGGAAGGAGAGATATACGAGACCATCGAAGACATTTGGCCGGATTACCCCACCAAGGAGGATTTCTTCTTTAACGAGGAGGAGTATTAAGGCTAACGGTCGCTTATACGCCGCCCGCGAGCGTAAAATGCAACTGCTTGAAAACCAATAAGTTCTAAAAGTCCCTGGTGCATTTTTGCATCAGGGACTTTGCGTATGTACCTGTGAAT
>JAFZXV010000170.1 GCA_017616595.1 Bacteroidales bacterium | reverse complement strand
TGATGCCGGTGGCCTGGTTGGCGCCGGAGCCGGTGCCGTTCAGCACGGCGTAGTCGATGGCCTTTTCGATCTTGTTGACCAGCCGGTTGACCAGCCAGGTCTCGAAGGCGTCGATGCTCATCGCGTCAACGTCCGCGGTGATCTCCACGGTCTTGATCAGCTTGTACGCGCCCAGGCTGATGCTGGTGATCGCGTCGGTGCTGTCGGTGGCGGCGCTGCGCGCTGCGGGCATCCCGGCGAGGCAGGTCTACACCCCGCGCTGGGCGCACACAGACGACAATCACGCCTGGGTGGAAGTCTGGGTAGACGGCACCTGGCACTTCCTCGGCGCCTGCGAGCCCGCCCCCACGCTGGACAACGCCTGGTTCAACGCCCCGGTGTCCCGCGCCATGCTGTTGCATACCAAGGTGTCCGGCAACTACAATGGCAGCGAGGACGTGATTCAGCGCACCCCCTGCTACACAGAAATCAACGTCATCCGCGGCTATGTCCCCACCCGCCGCACCACAGTTACCGTGCTCGAAGACGGGCAGCCGGCCGATGGCGCGTCGGTATCGTTCCATATATACAATTACGCCGAATTCTACCCGGTGGCCAGCTACCTCACGGGCCCCGACGGGCAGGCGTCGCTGGACACGGGCCTCGGAGACCTGCTGGTGTGGGCCCGCAAGGGCGACAGGTTCGGCTTTGCCGTGGCAGGCGGAGAGGCCGCAACGGTACGGCTGGAGCATAGCTTCGGCGAGCGCTTTGCGGCGGACGTAAACATCGTGCCGCCCGCAGAGAATCCCATCCCCGTAACAGCAAGCGAGGAGCAGACGGCGGCAAATGAGCTGCGGCTGGCGGAAGAAGACGCCATACGCGCATCGCACGACCACCGCAATCCGGCGCTGGAGGGCCTCCAGGGGGCGGATCTCCTGCTGACCATGCTCAGCCGCAAAGACCTTGGAGACGTTACCCGCGACGTGCTGGACGACGTTCTCGAATGCGGCCTGGGGAGCACAGACCCGTACATCCTTTCGCCCCGCGTGGAGCTGGAGCCGCTGCGCCCCTTCCGCAAGGAGGTGCTGGAATCGGGCATCCACCTTGGCAGCCCCGACGCCGTTGCCCAATGGGTGCGGGACAATATAGCATTGGCAGAAGGGCGCAACCCGCAGAATCTGCGCACCGCCCCGATTGCCGTCTGGCGCGCCCGCAAGGGAGACGCCCTCGGCCGCAGCATACTCTTTGTGGCCCTCTGCCGCACGCTGGGCTTCCCCGCCCGGCTGGACGAGGTTACCGGCAAGACGCAGTACCGCAGCGGCTCCGGCTGGGTTGACGTAGACCTTGGCGGCAGCGCCCCCGAGCAGGTGTTCCCGAGTGGCACCGTGGTGCTCGAATATGCCCCCGGCGGGCCTGTGGCCACTCCCGAATACTACCGCCACTACACTTTCTCCCGCCTGGAGCCCGGCCGCACGCGCCTTATGGAGTACGAAGAAGACGGTCCCGCCCGCAACACCTACACGCTGGACGCCGGCTACTATCTGCTGACCTCCGGCAACCGCATGGCAGACGGCAGCGCGCTGGTGCACATGGAGTTCTTTGACGTGCCGCAGGACGAGGTTACAAAGGTGCCGCTGGTGCTACGGCAGTCGGCGGACAATCTGTCCGTAATAGGCACGATGGACGCCGAGGCGCCCTTCCTGCGCGACGGTGCAAACGCCCCGCAAAGCCTCCTGAGCGCCACCGGGAGGGGATATTTCGTCCTTGCGCTGATGGGCGATAAAGACGAGCCAACCTCGCACGCACGCCTCGAGCTGGAGGCTGCTGCGGCAGACCTCAATGCATGGGGCCGGCCGGTGGTGGTGCTTGGCGGGGCCAGGCCGGAAGGGCTGGCCAACGCCATCTGCGGCACCGACCCGGACGGCCTCATCCGCGCCATGCTTGCGCCCGCCGGAGCTCCGCTGCCGCTTGTGGCGATGTGCGACAGCTTTGGCCGGATAGTCTATCTTTCAAAGGGTTACAACACCTCCCTTGCGGCCGACCTGCGCCGCGTAATCGCCCAATGCCGATGAAATACTTCCGGGAAGCCTGCTGCACGTCCATTGAGACAGTACGCGCCGCAGGGCGCACGGGCGCACGCCGCATAGAGCTCTGCGAGCAGCTGGAGCTCGGCGGCGTAACGCCCTCCGAGGCTCTGCTGCGCGAGGCCCTGGCAGCCACGGACCTGCCGGTCAACGTTCTCATCCGCCCGCGCGGCGGGAACTTCGTGTACGACGAGGCAGAAGTTCAGCAGATGCTGTGCGATATCCGCCTCTGCCGCGCAATCGGCGCCGCCGGCATCGTAATCGGCGCTCTGACCCCGGAGGGCAGCGTCGACCTTGCCGTCATGCGGCGGCTCATTGCCGAGGCCCGGCCGCTGAGCGTCACCTTCCATCGCGCCTTCGACGAGTCCGCTTCGCCCCTGGAGGCACTGGAAGACGTCATCGGCCTTGGCTGCGAGCGCCTTCTCAGCTCCGGCCACGCCCCGGACGCCTTTGCCGGCCGCGAGTTCCTCGGCACCATGGTGCGCCGTGCCGCCGGCCGCATCATTATAATGCCCGGCTGCGGCGTACGCCCCGGCAACATCGCACAAATCGCCCTTGCCTCCGGCGCCACCGAATTCCACAGTTCCTTTGTGTCGGAAGAGTGGGAATAATATCGGCTTTTTTGACTATATTTGTAAACTACACATAATTAAAACCAATAATGGGAAACAAACTTTCATCTGCCGATTACATCGCCCTGGAAGAGCGGTACGGCGCCCATAACTATCACCCGCTGCCGGTAGTGCTGGAGCGTGGAGAAGGTGTCTTCGTCTGGGATGTCGAGGGCAAACGTTACTTTGATTTTCTTTCTGCCTATTCGGCCGTCAACCAGGGCCACTGCCACCCCAAGATCGTGGAGGCCCTCTGCACACAGGCCCACAAGCTTTGCCTGACCTCGCGAGCCTTCTACAACGACTGCCTGGGCCCTTATGAAAAAATGGCCACCGAGTTCTTCGGCTACGACAAGCTCCTGCCCATGAACTCCGGCGCAGAGGCCGTAGAGACGGCCCTCAAGCTTGCCCGCCGCTGGGGATACAAGGTCAAGGGCATACCCGAGAACGAGGCCCTCATAATAGTGTGCGACGGCAACTTCCACGGCCGCACCATCACAATAGTAACCATGTCCACAGACCCGGACAGCTACTCTCAGTACGGCCCCTTCACCCCCGGATTCATCCAGATTCCTTATAACGACACCGCAGCGCTCGAGAAGGTTCTGGACGAGAAAGGCGACAAAGTGTGCGCCATGCTCGTGGAGCCCATCCAGGGCGAGGCCGGCGTGTACGTACCCGACGACGGCTACATCAAGAAGTGCTACGACCTCTGCCACGCCCACAACGTACTCTTTGTGGCAGACGAGGTGCAGACCGGCATAGGCCGCACCGGCAAGATGCTCGCATGCGACCACGAGGGCGTGCGGCCCGATATGGTAACCATCGGCAAAGCCCTATCCGGCGGCGCCCTGCCCGTATCTGCCGTGCTTGCAGACGACGAAATCATGCTCACCATCCTCCCCGGCGAGCATGGCTCCACCTTCGGAGGCTTCCCGCTTGCCGCCAAGGTTGCCGTTGCCGCCCTCGGCGTCATCCGCGACGAGCACCTCACGGAGAATGCCGCCCGCCTCGGCGTCATCTTCCGTGAAGAGATGGCCAAGATCAAGAGCCCTTACTTCAAGTCCGTGCGCGGCAAGGGTCTGCTCAACGCAGTCATCACAGAGCCCGCAAACGGCATCGAGGCGTGGGACATCTGCCTCAAGCTTGCAGAAAAAGGCCTCCTGGCCAAGCCTACGCACAGGCACATCATCCGCTTTGCCCCGCCGCTCGTAATCACAGAAGAGCAGCTGCGCGAGGCCATCGGCATCATCAGAGAAGTATTTGAAGGACTTGCATAACAGAACGCACAATGAATAACGCCGTAATTCAGTTCCCGACTCCCCAGAACGAGCCCGTAAAGGCCTATCTGGCAGGTTCCCCCGAGCGCAAGGCCCTCGAGGCCGAGCTTGAGAGGCAGTACAACACCGTTGTCGACATCCCCATCATCATAGGAGGCAAGGAAATCCGCACCGGCAACACCGGCAAGGTGGTATGCCCCCACGAGCACGGCCACGTGCTTGCCACCTACCATAAGGTTGGGGAGAAAGAGGTGCGCATGGCCATCGATGCCGCAATGGAGGCCCACAAGACCTGGAGCCGCACCCCCTGGACCACCAGGGCCGCCATCGTGCTCAAGTGCGCGGAGCTTCTGGCCACCAAGTACCGCCCCATCCTCAACGCCGCCTGCATGCTCGGCCAGAGCAAGAACATCTATCAGGCAGAGATAGACTCCGCCTGCGAGACCATAGACTTCTTCCGTTACAACGTGCACTACGCATCCAAGATATACGGAATGCAGCCCAAAGACGGCGCCGCCAACATCAACCACACCGAGTTCCGCCCGCTGGAGGGTTTTGTGCTGGCCGTGACGCCGTTCAACTTCACCTCCATCGCATCCAACCTCTGCATGACGCCGGTGCTGATGGGCAACGTGGCAATCTGGAAACCGTCCACCACCGCCACCCTGTCCAACTACTACCTGATGCAGCTCTACAAAGAGGCCGGCTTGCCGGACGGAGTAATCAACTTCCTGCCGGGCAGCGGCGCACTCATCGGTGAGATTGCAACGTCGTCCAAGTGGTTTGCCGGCATACACTTCACCGGCTCCACCGCCACCTTCAACACCCTCTGGAAGCAGGCCGCAGAGCGGCTCGGCAGCTATGTGGGCTACCCGCGCATCGTGGGAGAGACCGGCGGCAAGGACTTTATCTTCGTGCACCCCTCCGCAGACGTGCAGGCAGTTGCCACCGCTGCATTCTGCGGGGCATTTGAGTTCCAGGGCCAGAAGTGCTCGGCGGCATCCAGGATGTACATCCCCAAGAGCCTCTGGGGACCCGTGCTGGACATCATGAAGAAATACGCCTCCGAGGTCAGGATGGGCGACGTGCGCGACGCATCCAACTTCATCAACGCCGTCATAGACGAGGCCTCCTGGGACAAGTGCGACTCCTACATCTCATACGCAGAGAAGTCTGCGGACGCAAAGGTCGTTCTCGGCGGCGGCAGAGACAAGAGCAAAGGCTACTTTGTGGAGCCCACCGTAATTGAGACCACAGACCCTCACTTCAAGTCCATGGAAGAAGAGATCTTCGGCCCCGTGCTCACCGTCTATCCGTATGACGACGATAAGGTGGACGAGGCAGTGAAGCTCTGCGACACCACATCCCCTTACGGCCTCACCGGAGCCGTATTCGGGCGCGACCGCCTTGCCGTTGAGAAGATTACGGAAGACCTGCGCTACGCCGCCGGCAACTTCTACATCAACGACAAGCCCACCGGCGCCGTCGTGGGCATGCAGCCCTTCGGAGGCGCCCGCGCCAGCGGCACAGACGACAAGGCCGGCGGCGAGTTCAACCTCATCCGCTGGGTCATCCCGCGCGTAATCAAAGAGACCCTCGTCTCTCCTGTCGACTATCGCTATACTTACATGAAATAGATTGAGTATGAAAAAGTTACTGTTGATTCTCACGGCACTGGCCCTGTTCTGCATATCCGCAGACGCACAGCGCAGGAACATAGATTACGCCACCGCCGGCGTTATCCTGTCCGTTGACGATGCAGCCAAACTGTATCCCGGCATAGACCTGGCATACGGATTCCGCAACTACAACCGCAGCGCGTTTGTGTCCTTTGCGTACGGAGCCGAGGCTTACGGCTACTGGCTGCCTTCCGCCGGATTCAGCTCCATGGGCATTTACGGTATTCCGCAGATAGGCGTGGTAATCGGCCCTACAAACTTCAAGGTCTATCCGCATACCGGCTTCATGGCCGGCTTCAGCACCACTGTGGGCCGGTTCAACACCGGCAGCAGCAACGGGGTAGCCTTTGAGTTCGGCAAGAACGCCACGGTTGATTTTTGCGCCTACTACATCTTCGGACGCGCCTGGACAACAGCCGTCAACTTTACCTGGAGATTCTGAAGATAGATGCCCCTCTCTCTGTTCTCACTCCATTTGATGTCGGAGAACCTGCTTCTGCTGGCCTCCATACTGGTCTTTGCGGCCATATTGGTCGCAAAGGCCGGCAGCAAGCTGGGCGCTCCATCCCTCCTGCTGTTCCTGCTTCTGGGAATGGCGGTGGGCGCCGACGGGCTGGGACTCACCTTTGATGATTTTGAAGTGGCGGAATCCATCGGCCACTTTGCAATGACCATCATCTTGTTGTCGGCCGGTCTGGAGACCTCCTTTTCCGACATCAAACCGATTTACAAACAGGGAGCGCTTCTGTCTACCGTTGGCGTGCTGATTACGGTTGGGCTTTCGGGGCTGTTTATATGGCTTGTGGGGGGCAAGGCGGGCGGATTCCCAATTTTGGCCTGCTTCATGATGGCGGCTGTAATGGGGTCGACCGATTCCGCCTCCGTCTTCTCCGTGTTGAGGGAGAAGAAGTTGCGCCTGAGAGAGAACATCGGCCCCATGCTGGAGTTGGAATCCGGAAGCAACGACCCTATGGCCTATATGCTCACCATCCTCCTTGTCAAGATGCTCTCCATCGAAGTTGCGCCTGGGCATGGGGCTATGTCCATGATCCTGAGCGGAGCCCTCGTGGTGCTGGTTCAGATTGTGGTGGGCCTGGCCATCGGCGTGGGCGTAGGTTTTGCGGCAAAGTGGCTGCTGGACCACCTCAGCCTGCCGGGATTCGCCCTTCCCGCAATCCTCGTCCTGAGCCTGGGGTTCTTTGCCAACGGCGTTGCGTCCGTACTCGGCGGCAACGGCCTGCTGGCAATCTACGTTGCCGCCATCATAATCGGCAACAAGGCAAAGGTAAAGCAGAAGAAAGAGATACTCCAGTTCTTCAGCGGCCTCACCTGGCTCATGCAGCTGGTGATGTTCCTCATCCTCGGCCTCCTTGCCAGGCCCTCGCAGATGCTGCCCGTGCTGCTGCCCGCCATACTTATCGGACTCTTTATGATTGTCGTGGCCCGTCCGGCCAGCGTATTTCTGACCCTGCTGCCGTTCAAGGGCATGTCGGTACGGGCCAAGACCTTTGTGTCCTGGGTAGGGCTCAAGGGCGCCGGCCCCATATTGTTTGCGCTCTGCCCGGTAGTTGCAGGCCTCGAAGGGGCTTCGATGATGTTCAATATAGTCTTCATCATCACCCTCTTCTCCCTGCTGCTGCAGGGCGTATCGCTCAGCAAGGTGGCCCGATGGCTCAGGCTCAGCTACGAAGAGACGCCCAAGGCCGAGACCTTCGGAATAGAGATTCCGGAAGAGATGGGCATGCTCAGCGACCATGTGGTCACGCCGGAAGACCTGGCAGGCGGCGCCACGCTGAGGGACCTCCGTCTGCCGCATGGCATACGCGTGCTGATGGTGCGCCGCGGCGAGCAGTTCCTGGTGCCGCACGGCAGCATGCAGCTGCAGCCGGAAGACCATCTTGTAATCATTTTGGGAGAATCCGATGACTAAGAAACAACTAATACCCAGCAAGGCCATGCTGCTTGTTGTCGTTGCCGCCTTTACCCTGGAGGCAACGGCACTGGTGCAGTTCTGGTTCTCCCAGAAAGGCCTCCGCGAAGAGGCGGAACTGAGGGCGGAGAGCGAGCTGGAGGCCACCCGCTACGAGATAATGGACATAATAGACCAGGCCGAGGCTGCCGTCCGCAACAGCGTATGGATAGCCCAATGGTGCCTGAACGTGCCGGACAGCCTCGGGCGCGTGTGCCGCAGAATCGTAGAGGACAACCCGGTCGTGGCCGGATCCACCGTGGCCCTCGTGCCCGGCTACAGGGCGGACAGGCCGCTCTTCTCCCCCTATGTCTGCCGGGAAGAAGACGGCTCCTTCAGGGCCCTCTCGCTTGCGACGGAAGAATACGACTACCCGCATCAGGAGTGGTTCGTACGGCCGCTCGAGCTGCGCGAAGGCTACTGGTCCGAGCCCTATATCGACGAAGGCGGCGGCGAGATGCTGATGACGACGTACTCTATGCCTATAGTCGACGCCAAAGGCACCCAGGCTGCCGTGCTCACCGCCGACATCTCCCTGGAATGGCTCAAAGACCTGGTGGGGCGGATGAAAGTCTATCCCAACGCCTACTGCACCGTGAGCAGCCGCCAGGGCCAGGAGATGGTCAGCCCGCCAGAGACCGGCATCGACGGCAAACAGAAGACTTTCGTCTATGATTCCGAGGTCGGACGCACCGGCTGGACGCTGTCGCTCATAATTCCGGAGAACGACATATTCGGCGTTCTGCGCAGGGTGGGAAGCATCGTGGGCATACTCCAGCTGCTCGGCCTGCTGATAATCATCCTTATGCTGCAGTCCTTCCTGAGGAGCGAGCGCCGTTTCCGCGAGTTGGACAAGCAGCGGGAAAGGATTGCCGGGGAATTGAAGATCGCCACCGGCATCCAGATGTCGATGGTTCCCAAAACCTTCCCGCCGTTCCCGGAGAGGCACGACCTCGACATGGCCGCCACCATCGTGCCCGCCAAGGAGGTGGGAGGCGACCTCTACGACTTCTTCATCCGGGACGAGAAGCTCTTCTTCTGCGTTGGCGACGTGAGCGGAAAGGGCATCCCCGCGGCTCTCGTAATGGCGGTAACCCGTACCACCTTCCGCAATCTCTCCTCGCGCGAAGACAGCCCCGGGCGCATCGTAACGGCCATGAACGACAGCCTCTCGTCCATGAACGAGAGCAACATGTTCGTCACCTTCTTCTGCGGCGTGCTGGACATGGCAAACGGCGTGCTGCGCTACTGCAACGCCGGCCATAATCCGCCCAGGATCCTAACCGACGCCATCCGCGCGCTACCCGTCGTCCCCAACCTGCCACTCGGCATCATGCAGGGGTTCGAGTACCAGGAGCAGGAAACGCCCTTCCGCTACGACGACGCCCTGTTCCTCTATACCGACGGCCTCACGGAGGCAGAGAATGCCGCGCACGAGCAGTTCGGGGAGGAGCGGATGGACAACGCCCTGCACGGGCGCAAGAGCGCCGCAAATCATCTGGAAAACATAAAGGGGCAGGTTGCCGGCTTCGTTGGCGACGCGCCACAGAGCGACGACCTCACCATCCTCTTCATCCACTATCTGCCCAACCGCTTCCAGATTAAGCTGAAAAACAGCATAGACCAGATAGAGCTTCTGCCGGCCTTCGTAGAAGAGGCGGTAAAGGCATCAAAGTTGACGCCCGACCTTTCCGGCAGCCTCAACCTGGCACTGGAGGAGGCCGTAACCAACGTAATCATGTACGCCTATCCCGAAGGAAAGGACGGCGAGTGCTGCATAGATGCAGAAGCAAAGGAAGACGGCCTCACGTTTACCATAACGGACAGCGGCAAGGCCTTCGACCCCACGGCCAAGGAAGAGGTAAATATAGATGCCGGTGTGGCAGAACGTCCCATAGGCGGCCTTGGCATTCATCTTGTGCGCAAGATAATGGACATTACTGAGTATGAGCGCAAGGATGGCAAGAATATTCTGACATTAACCAAAAAGTATTGATTATATGGAAGTTAAGATCGAACGGGAGAATGCTGTGGTAACGGCTTATCTGATTGGACGCCTGGATACTCCCGCATCCCTGGAGATTGCCCCCCAGGTAAACGGATTGTCTGCAGATGCAGGCGGCAAGGTCATTCTGGACTGCTCTGAGCTCTCCTACATTTCAAGTTCCGGCCTCCGCATTTTCCTGACTCTCCGCAAGGCCGCAGCAGAAAAAGGCGGCAAGATAATAGTGCGGAACATCTCAAACGATATCCGTAACGTCTTTATGATGACCGGATTCCTAAATCTGTTTGAAATTCAATAACTTTCCGGGCAGAAGTCTTATTTATGGCACCAGTACCGGACCAGCACGCGCAGGATCTGCTTGCGCAGTATCAATCTCTGCTGCCTGTATACAAGCAGATGGCAGATGTTATTCCGGAAAAGCTCAAGGGATTCTTTGACGAGGCCGGAATAATCGTGGCCGCCGTGGAGCACAGGGTAAAGTCGGAGGAGTCCCTTGCCGGAAAGCTCAAACTAAAGGGCGGAAAGTATAGGGACATCTTTGATATCACAGACCTTGTGGGCATACGCGTCATCACTTTTTATATAGACGACGTAGACAAGGTTGCCTCCGTGCTTGAGCGCCTGTTCGAAATCGATTGGGAGAATTCCATAGACAAACGCAAAGCCCACGAGATAGACAGCTTCGGCTATCTGTCCCTGCATTACATCTGCCGGATTCCGGAATCGGCCTACACCAATCCGGAGCATCCGGAGCTTAACAGGATCCGCTTCGAGGTGCAGATGCGCACCGTTCTCCAGCACGCCTGGGCCAATATGAACCACGACACCGGATATAAGAGCGGCGTAGAGATTCCCCGGGTTTACCTGCGCAACCTCAGCCGCCTTGCCGGAATGCTGGAGCTGGTGGACGACGAGTTCAGCCGCATCCGCCGCGAGCTTTCCGACTACAGGCGCAGCGTGCAGAAACTCGTTGCTTCCGGGAACCTGGGCGAGGTGCAGCTGGACGGAGATTCTTTCAAGAGCTATTTGCAGATCGGGCCTTTCGACATGCTTTCCCGACGCATAGCATCCATCAACCAGGCGGAAATCCAGCCCGTAGATCTGAGCGCTTTCCTTGGGGTCTTCAAGGCAATGGGGTTCAAGACCCTTGGCGATTTAGCGGCGCTTATCAAAGACTATTCAGACGCCGCCTATCAGATAGCCTGCTTCCAGATGGGTATAACCGACCTGGACATCCTCTCTTCCTCCGTGGCGCCGCAGAATCTGTGCACTGCATACATCCTCAAGAACGGCGGCGGCCGCGCCGGCCTTAAACTTATGCTCGACGCCCTTAACGGCCCCTCGGAGAGCAATGGGTTTATGGCGGACTTCCTTCTGGAACAGACAAAAGACCTTCCTTTCATGAACAAATAAGCCATGGCAAACAAACCACTGAATACCGCGGTGCTGGACCGCGCCATCATCTTTGCCGTAAAAGCCCATTCCGGCACAGAGCGCCGCGGGAAGGGCTATCCGTATATCGTCCACCCCATGGAGGCCGTGGAGATTGTGTCCACTATGACTAAAGACCAGGAGCTCCTGGCCGCAGCCGCCCTGCACGACACCGTGGAAGACACGGATGTGACGATAGAGCAGCTCCGGGAAGAGTTCGGAGACCGCGTGGCGGATCTCGTCGCATCCGAGACGGATCAGATTCCCGGTCTGGCCGGGAATGACGTCATGGCCGGCTCCGACCGGCCATCTGAAGAGGAGACCTGGCACGCCCGCAAGCAGGCGGCCATAGACAGGCTTGCCAAAGCCAGCCGCGAGGCCAAGATGGTGGCCCTTGGAGACAAGCTGTCCAACATGAGGGCAATAGCCCGCGACTATGCCGTGCAGGGAGACGCCCTGTGGAGCATCTTCCACGCCAAGGACCCCAAAGACCATGAGTGGCACTACCGCGGCCTTGCTGAAGCCCTCAAAGAGCTGGACGGCACCGTCGCCTATCAGGAATTCGTCAAACTAATCAATCAAGTATTTGCATAATGGAAGCCATCAAGATATCCCTCAACGACTATACGCTCTCGGGCGGCGGGTTCAACGGAGAAAGCTACGATCTCAAGAACGACCCTTCGGTAATGCTCAAACTCTATTTCCCCGGCAAGATCCAGCAGCCGCTGGACGAGATGAACCTTGCCCGCAAGGTCTACGACATGGGCATCCCCACGCCGGAACCCGGAGAATATGTGGTAACGGAAGACGGCCGCTATGGCATCCGCTTCAAGCGCATCCTCGGCAAGAAATCCTACTCCCGCGCAACCGGCGACGAGCCGGAAAAGGTGGCGCAGTTTGCGTCGGAATTCGCCCAGATGTGCAAGCAGCTGCACTCCACCCACGTAGATACGACCCAGTTTGAGAACGTCAAGGACAGGTACTACCGTCTGCTCAAAGAGAATCCCTTCTTCACAACTGCAGAGAAGGATAAACTGGCCCGCTTCATTGCCGACACCCCCGACGAGGATACCGCCATCCACGGAGACCTCCAGTACAGCAACGCCATCTTCGTGGGAGACAAGCGCTACTTCATCGACCTTGGCGATTTCTGCTGGGGCAACCACCTGTTCGACATAGGAATGGTGTACCTCTGCTGCTACCTCAGCGGAGAAGACTTCATCAGAGAGACCTTCCATATGCCCAAGGCCGTGGCAATGAAGTTCTGGGACAATTTCGCGCCCGTTTACTTTGGGCAGGACATTCCTCTCAAGGAAGTCGAGGAACTTGTCCGCCCCTATGCCGGCCTCAAAACCCTTATCGTAGAAAGGGACACCAAGTGCCCCATGCCTGAGTTCCGCGCAGCTCTCAGCCCCATTATCTGAGAGCCGGAAACCGGCATTTGAATGTCAAAATCAACTGTTATGAAAAAATTCGTATTTGTCTTTCTGGCTGCTGTTGCGGTCTATTCTTGCGTTTTTACGGGGGTATCGGTCCATAAGGGCAACGGCGATATCGACCTTCTGTGCAAAGACGCCGGCATGGTGAACGCCAGCGCCTCCGGCTCAGGCGACATCAGCCTCAGCGGTACCGCCCGCAGCCTCAAAAGCAATAAAAGCGGCAGCGGAGACGTTCTCTCCGACGGGCTGAACATCCTGAAGGAATAATCCTTTTACCGGATAAAAATCAGAGGGAGAAGCGTACGGTCTTGTCGTAATCGTTCCAGTTGCGAAGAGCGAGGGTTATGGCGCTTTGGTCGTAAACGTTACTGTACTGAGTGTCCTCAACAGTACCGTTTTCCCATACGAGATCTTTCCAATGCACCTGCGACAGGCATTCCTGAGCCTGCTCGAATGTAAGGGCGCCGCCGTGGGAGGAAAGATATTCCGAGGCCGTCTCGTAACGCCACCAGCTGCGGCTGTGAGGGTTGCCGACCGCCGGGTCAGGCTCGGTGGTAAAGTACTTTGGAGACAGAAGGTGGTTGGTAACCAGCATATAGTCGGCATCTTCCGGCTTGCGCACTATCATAGTCTTCCATCCGTCTTCTTTGTCGAATTCTACCACTGCGCAGTAGCCGTTTGCATCGGCAACCATATAGTGATAGCCGGATCCGACTGCGGCATCGTGCCTGACATCCAGGCCGGCGAGAAGCTCCAGGGCCTCATTGACAGTAGCGCATTTGTCCAGCCAAAGGCGCATAATAATAGTAGTGCCGACTTTATGCTTGCCGCTTTCCTGGCAGGCCGCCTGCTTTGGCAGCGCCATTATTGATGTGCAAAGGCCCTTTTCGTTGATGCCGTCGACTGGCGCATATACTGAAGCAAGGCAGTTTAGGCGGCTCAGGAACTTCAGCGGCAGCTTGTCTAGCGAGTAACCGAAATGCGACATGTCGCTGACGGCAATGGAAGCATAGCCTTTCCTCGGGTGCGAAACCGTTACCAGCGTGGGGTTCTTGAAATAGTCGTAATTGCGCCCGTACCAATAGCCCTCTCCATCGGACTTGGCCGCCTGGAAACTGGTGCAGTTGATGGTTGCCATCTCGCCGCTCTCGTCTGCAACCTGGGAACTGCCTATCTTTATGGGAAGCCCCTTGCCGATGCGTCCTATAACGTATTCCAGCAGCCTGGCGTTGGAATCTATATCTTTGCTGATGAGGTCGTCGAGGTCGTATCCGGCCTTATACTCCATCTTATAGAGGTACTTGTTGCCCTCCACCTCGCTTACAGTCGCAAGAGAGCTGATTTCTCCGCCCCATACGGCGGCAATGGCAATGCAGATTACGGCGATAATGCCTAAAATCCAAAGTAATACCTTTTTCATTCCAACAAGTTTTATGTGATACAACTACAAATATCGTATATTATAACTGCATGTCAAAATCAACGGTTATCCGACTACTTGACACTTGTTCATCCGGAATGGGTTATTTGATCAGATAAACCAAGCCGATGAGAACAGTCTTGTTGTTGGCTTTGAGAGGAGTTCCCTCATAGGGGATGGTCCCTCCAACTCCATTTTCAAAGCTCGCGTACAGTTTGAACGATTGGAATTCTATGCTTCCGTTCGCGCTGTAGACAAATCCGTAAGCTCCTCCTCCGGCGCTTGCTCCCAAACGGAAGCAATGCGGGAAGTCCAGGGACAGACCGCCTCGCGCTTCCCAGTAGGGGGCGCAGTAGCTATAGCCGGTATAAAACCCGTAAGCGTCTATGGAAAGGTTTCTCCAGAAGGGCATCGCATAGCCGGCTTTCAGATTGGCATTCAAGGGGATGGATTTAAACTTGAATCTGCCGTCCACCGCCTTGGGCTTGATAACGTTCAAAAGCTCATTGCCGACGCCCTTGATCTTTGCCATAAGCTTGTCCTTTTCGAATTCTTCGGTCGTGAGGCCTTTCAAACCCTCAAAGGCGTACGAGCCGGATGAGGTGCCGGCGTTTCCGTAGTACCAAAAAATTCCGCCCGCATCAAGCACCGATGCCGACAGGGAGAATCCATCGACCGGTTTCCAGACAAAGCCAAGGTCAAAGGCAAGACCGCCACCAGTTGGAGCACCAAGCTTGCCTTTTCCGGAGAAACTGGTGTAGTCCAGGTGACCGGTGTCATCCGTTCCGATTTTCTTGCTTCTGTTAGTGAGGTCTATGTCGGCATCCAGATCCAGTGTATATTGTTTCTCGGTCATCGCAAGAGCAAACTGACGTGCGACTAAGTCCACGCTGTTAAGGCCGACCAGAAGTTTAACCCTGCTTCCGACGGAAAAATTGTCTCCCAGCGGAAGAGAGTAGCCATAGGCAATCTCACCGTAAGCGTTTCCGAAGGCCCTGAGAGATGAAAGGTCATAGGGAGACTGGGTTGTACCGGTTTTAAGTATCTGGAATATTTCTTTCGGGACAGACAGACCGTAGTTGGCTCTGGCACCCACAGCAAAGGTGTGGAACCCGCATGCGCGTCCTTTCCAACCATAAGAAACCAAATTGTAGTCTATTTGATTGTATTCGCTGTTCACCGGCTTGAGTCCACCCAGAAACTCTTCACTCGAGATGGAAGAATGCAGGCCTGTAACCAACTTGTCGCCGGAAGGGAAGAGGAAGGAAGCGGCACCAACGTTATTGCGGCTGATGCTTTGTACTTCTCCTACGCGTACATAACCGTTTTCCAAGAATGCGTTCTCTGCGGGATTGGATATGCTCTGAGCCCCGGCACCAATGCCGAAAGCAAGCGCGACAAAAGGAAGGATTACCATCTTTTTCATAGGCCCTGGATGGTTATTCCGCCGAAAACCGTTGCGCGGAGGTTGATAAAACTGATTGACTGGTTCATGTTCAGGCGTTTGTCGCCTTCACCTGTGGGCGCTTTGACAGAGAGATTTAGCTGGAGGCCCGCGATATCCGGAATGGTTCCCTCCTGTGCCTTAATGCTGACAGCAAGAGGCGTCACCACCGGTGCACCGCTGCAGCCGGAGGCAATGGTGAGCCCCGGCGTAACGCTGACGTCATCACAAACGACCGTTTTCACATTTCCATCCTCATCAGTTTCCTTTACCATGACGTCAATGTTCTCCAGCACCAGTGTAACGGGGATCTCGCTCACAACTTCTGCAGAAAGGAGCACGTCCTTTACCATGTACTGGCCAAGCGGCAAATCCAGGTCGTTGACCGGGATGGGAATCTGCATCGGCAAATCCTCACTCAATGCAAGGTGAGCCTTGTAGCGATAACCCAGCGCGATGCTGCTCCATCCGCTCAACGGATCCTTCTCCAGGAAAAATGCCGGAAGGTGAAGGACCATATTATCCAAAGAACATACGTCTA
>JAFZXV010000169.1 GCA_017616595.1 Bacteroidales bacterium | reverse complement strand
GCGGGCCTCACCAGGGCCGAGGTCGCAGAGCTCATCAAATCCGAGCTCCAGAGCAGAGACCTCATCAGGGAGCCCGTCGTCACCGTCGACTACATGAACCTCTACGTCTCCATAATGGGAGAGGTCGCCAAGCCCGGCCGCTACGCCATCGCGCGAGACCACTTCACCATCCTGGATGCCCTCTCCATGGCAGGAGACCTTACGATAGACGGCCGTCGAGACAACATCCGCGTCATCCGCGAGCAGGACGGCATCCAGAAGACCTACCTCATCGACATGCGTTCTGCATCAAACATTGCGAGTTCCCCCGCATACTACCTTTGCCAGAACGACATCATCTACGTCGAGCCCACTCCCAAGAAGGCCCGTAATTCCACTGCAGCCGGCAATACGCTCCTCACCCCTTCGTTCTGGATCAGCGTAGCCTCGCTTGCGGCAACCATCACCTCCACAGCAACCGTCGTAGCAATGCGCGTAAAATAGTACAGAATTATGGCAGAAAACGTAACTGTTTCCGATAACTTCAATCTGAGGGATTTCCTTGTCCGTTGCCTCTCCAAGTGGTACTGGTTCATCATCTCCGTGGTGTTATGCCTTGGCGTGGCCGTATATTACATCGTCAAGACCCCCAAGATCTATACACGTTCCGCCACCGTCCTCATCAAAGAGACCAATACCCGCCGTACCAACGAGCTGGAGAACATCCTCTCCGCCGGCGGTATGACCCAGCAGAGCTCAAAACTCGCCAACGAAATAATAGCTATGCAGTCTCCGGACCTCATGAAAGAGGTCGTTACCAAGATGGGGCTGGATTATAACTATTACGTTGCCGGCCGCGCCCGCAAGCATGTGATCTATGGCGCCTCGCTCCCTATCAAGGCCAATTTCCTGGAACCGGCAGGTCCCGCATCTTTCGAGGTCATCCCGGTATCCGGAGATAACTTCAAGATCCAGATGCAGATTCCGGATTCCCGTGAGACCCAGTCCTATGCCGGCGCCTTCGGAGACACCCTTTCAACAATCCACGGCCCTCTGGTGATAGACCGCGTAGAAGGCACTACCGCCCCGTTCGACCAGACCATCTACGTCACCCATACCAGCATCCAGTCCGCCGCGATGTCTTACAACCGCAGGCTGGATGCATCCGCCCTCAACGCAAAGCAGTTCTCCGACGTGCTGCAGCTCACCATTACGGACCAGAGCCCCCGCCGTGCGGAAGACGTGCTCAATATGATCATCAACGTATACAACGCCAACTGGATAGACGACCGCAACAAGATGGCCATCAGCACGTCCCTTTTCATAGACGACCGTCTTGAGGCCATAGAGAAGGAGCTCGGCAACGTAGATACGGATATCTCCAACTACAAGTCGCGCTACGCAATCCCCGATATCGCAGCCGCATCGTCGATGTATATGAGTCAGAGCCAGGAGGCCGCACGCAAGCAGCAGGAGCTCGACAACCAGATATACACCGCCCGTTACATCCGCAACAACATGAGCACGGCGCTGGATCCGTCCAAGCTGCTTCCTTCGCCCGCCAGCCTCAACAACAGCAACCTCGTAACCCAGATCGGCAAGTACAACGACATCGTGATGCAGCGCAACAACATCGTTGCCAATTCATCCGAGCGCAACCCTATAGTGGTGGAGATGGACAACAACCTCCGCGCCATGCACACCACCATCCTTGCCTCCCTGGACGACCTTATCAACTCCCTGCAGGCCCAGATGTCCAGCTTCCGCAAGGCGGAGCAGACGGCAACCGCACGCCTCTCGGAGAATCCTAAGCAGTCCAAATACATCCTTGACATCGAGCGTCAGCAGAAGGTCAAGGAGTCCCTGTACCTCTTCCTCCTCCAGAAGCGCGAGGAGAATGAGCTTTCTCAGGCATTTACGGCATACAACACCAGGGTCATCACCAATCCTATCGGTCCTTCGGCTCCTACTTCCCCCAAGACCAAGCAGATATTCCTCATCGCCCTGGTCCTTGGCCTTATGATCCCGGTAGGCATCCTTTACCTCATTACGGTAACCGACATCAAGATCCGCAGTAAGAAAGACATAGAAGACCTCACCGCTCCCTTCATCGGAGAGATTCCTATCACCGGCAAGAAGAACCGGAAAAAGAAGGACAGTACGGATACGGAGTTCATAGTCAAGCACAACAAGCGCGACGCCGCCAACGAGGCCTTCCGCGTGTGCCGTACCAACCTCGAGTTCGTTAGCCGCGGAACAGATTCCCACGTCATCATCGTCACATCCTTCAACCCCGGTTCCGGTAAGACCTATGTGTCTTCCAACCTCGCCGCAGCCCTTGCCATCAAGGGACGCAAGGTTCTGGCAATAGACGGTGACCTCCGCCACGCATCCCTTTCCAAACTGGTCGGCTCTCCCAAGAAGGGTCTTGCAGACTACCTCTCCGGAGCCGATATAGATGTGGATTCCATAATCGTTACCCCCGAGGGTTACGAGAACCTTTCCATCCTCCCCGTCGGTACCATTCCTCCCAACCCGAGCGAGCTCGTAGGAAGCGAGAAGTTTGCCAGTCTTGTGAAGGGCCTCAGCTCCAAGTACGACTACGTATTCATCGACTGCCCGCCTCACAACGTGGTTGCCGATACCCAGATAATTTCCGAGGTTGCAGACCGCACCATATTCGTGGTTCGCGCCGGCCTGCTGGACAAGACCATGATCCCCGAGCTCGAGGAACTCTATCAGAAAGGCACGCTCAAGAACCTTTCCATACTCCTCAACGCAACAGAGATGGTCTCCGGCAAGCGCGGCTACGGCTATCGCTACGGATATGGCTACGGCTACCATGCCTACGATTATTACTCTCAGAAAGACAAATAGTCTGGTTTGGCAAGCACCACTCCCGCCGGCCCCTTCTGGTATGTGGCGCGCGTGCGCAGCTGCCAGGAAAAGAACGTCGCAGCCTCGCTCTCGTCCAAGGCCGTAGAGCATTACCTGCCCGTAAGGAGAGTGGTCCGCCGCTGGAGCGACCGCCGCAAGGTGGTGGACGCCCTTGTGTTGCCGCGCTTTGTGTTCGTGCGCTGCACACCTCAGGAAAGGCTGGAGATCCTTGCATCCGAGCCCCGTATCTGCGGGTTCCTTGCCACTGCAGGGGAGGTATCTACGGTGCGGGATTCAGAGATGGAGGCCTTTATGCGGATGGTCGAGTCCGGCGCAGGGGTTAAGGTATCGGACGCGCCCCTCGCTCCCGGAGACAGGGTGAGGGTGCTGGACGGCCCGCTCGCGGGCATTGAATGCGAATTGGTCTCGGTAGCTGGCGGCAGATGCCTTGCGGTACGCCTGGGGCTTCTTGGCACTGCTACTATGGACCTGGACATACAAACGGTAGAAAGGATATGAACATACTGGTAACAGGCGCTCTGGGCCAGTTGGGCTCCGAACTCAGGCTCGTGGCAGCCGGAGCGGCAGACAATTATATCTACACCGATGTGGCAGAACTGGACATTACGGACCGCGAGGCCGTAAACGCCTTTGTGGCCTCTCAGGATGTGGATGTGATAATCAACTGCGCCGCTTTTACCGACGTAGACAGGGCTGAAGACGTGCCCGACCTTGCAGAGCGCATCAACGCCGGTGCCGTTGCCAACCTTGCCGGCGCCATGGCCTCCCGCGGCGGGCTGCTCGTACATATCAGCACGGATTACGTATTCGGCGGCGAGTCTTTCAATACACCCATAGCAGAAGATGCCGCGGGCTCTCCCACAGGGGTTTACGGCCTCACCAAGCTTCACGGGGAGCAGGCTATCCTTGCCTCCGGCTGCCGCTTCGTCATCATCCGCACCGCATGGCTCTACAGCGAGTTTGGCCGCAACTTTGTCAAGACTATGCTGCGCCTCACCTCCACCCGTCCCCAGATCAATGTGGTGTTCGACCAGGTGGGCACCCCCACCTACGCCCTTGACCTCGCCCGCGCAATCTTCAAGATTGTAGACGGCCGGTTGTACGAGGGCAACGAGGGCATCTACCACTATACAAACGAGGGCGTCTGCAGCTGGTTCGACTTTGCACGCGCCATCGCAGAACGTTCCGGCAGCGCTTGCTCCGTTCAGCCCTGCCACTCCTCGGAATTCCCCTCCAAAGTGAGGCGCCCGGCATATTCGGTGCTGGACAAAACCAAGATAAAGACGACCTTCGGCGTGGACGTGCCGTATTGGACGGACAGCCTTGCCGAGTGTCTTTCAAAAATCAGAACAGAAACAAATAATATATCAGAAGGCAAATGAAACGCAGCATCATCATTACCGGCGGCGCCGGATTCATAGGATCGCACGTCGTGCGGCTGTTCGTGAACAAGTATCCCGAGTACAGGATAATCAATCTGGACAAACTCACCTACGCCGGTAACCTCGCGAATCTCAAAGACATAGAAGACAAGCCCAACTACAGGTTCGTAAAGATGGACATCTGCGACTTCGAGGGCGTGCTGAAGCTCATGCAGGAAGAGAATGTGGACGGCATCATCCACCTTGCCGCAGAGAGCCACGTAGACCGCAGCATCAAGGACCCCTTCACCTTTGCCCAGACCAACGTCATGGGTACTCTGAGCCTTCTGCAGGCAGCCAAGGCCTACTGGGAGAGCCTCCCGGAGAAATACGACGGCAAACGCTTCTATCATATCAGTACGGACGAGGTGTACGGAGCGCTGGAAATGACGCATCCCGAGGGCATCGAGCCCCCGTTCACCACAAAGGCCTCGTCCGGCGAGCATCATCTTGCCTACGGAGAGAAGTTCTTTACGGAGGACCTCAAGTACCAGCCGCACAGCCCGTACAGCGCCGCCAAGGCCAGCAGCGACCACTTCGTCCGTGCCTTCCACGACACCTTCGGCATGCCCACCATCGTGACCAACTGCTCCAACAATTACGGCCCCTACCAGTTCCCGGAGAAGCTTATCCCATTGTTTATCAATAATATCCGTCACCGTAAGCCGCTGCCCGTGTATGGTAAGGGAGAGAACGTGCGCGACTGGCTGTTCGTAGAAGACCACGCCCGCGCCATCGATGTCATCTTCCACAACGGCAAGGTGG
>JAFZXV010000168.1 GCA_017616595.1 Bacteroidales bacterium | reverse complement strand
GCTGACTGAACGCCCTGTTCAGACTCGCTCTCGCTGCGGCTCACGTTCCTGAAGAACTTAACCTCGCCAGCAAGAAACAACTCGTAGGCTCATTATGCAAAAGGCACGCCGTCGCTCTTGCGAGCTCCGACCGCTTGTAAACGAACGGTTTCAGGTTCTGTTTCACTCCCCTGTTCGGGGTGCTTCCCACCTTTCCCTCACGGTACTGGTACACTATCGGTCTTCCGATCATATTTAGCCTTGCGGCATGGTCGCCGCAGATTCAGACAGGATTCCACGTGTCCCGCCCTACTCAGGTGCCAACCTCGAACAAACCCCGTTACCCGTACGGGCCTTTCACCCTCTGTGGACCGACTTTCCAGACGGTTCCGGTTCCTAGCTTGTTCTTTATGGCTGGTCCTACAACCCCGGCTGCGCCGTAACGCAACCGGTTTAGGCTCTTCCCGTTTCGATCGCCACTACTCCGGGAATCGATGTTTCTTTCTTTTCCTGCAGGTACTAAGATGTTTCAGTTCCCTGCGTTCGCTCCATCCAAGGATGGTATACAGTCTTCAACTGTATGGGTTCCCCCATTCGGATATCTCCGGATCAATTCCTGTTTGCAGATCCCCGGAGCTTTTCGCAGCTTACCACGTCCTTCTTCGCTTTCGGAAGCCAAGGCATCCTCCGTTCGCTCTTGTTCTCTTTCTCTTTTGTGAATCACTCTGCGACTCTTAAAGTCTCAAAGTAAAATACTCGTTTGCCTTATGAAATTGTAATCCCTACAACTAGAAAAAACTCTAATTATATCAGACTATAATCTCTTTTTACCTCGTTATCTCTCTCAATATTGTCAATGAACTTTGTTCTGTAAAAACCCCCTCCTTTCGGAAGGGGATGCAAAGGTACAAATTTTTTTTAACCTGCCAAATTTTTTTTCACTTTTTTTAAAAAAATCGACAATTGCCCTAAAAAAGGCCTACTGGGCCGTGAGGGCGAGGCCGAGATTGATGTAGAAGTATCCGGTATCCATAGAAACGTTGCTCCGCGAGACCGAATAAGTACCGGAGGCGGTGGTGGCGGTGATTACAGGGTCTATGTCTGCCTGGGGATACATACTCACATAGAAGGCGCTCAGCGAGGAGGTGGGCGTAATGACGTACTCGTCCCACTCGTCGCACTTGATGGTCAGCTTGGTTATCGAACCGGTGATGTCATTGGTGCCGTCGGTGAAGGATAGCTTCCAGATGCAGCCGTCGGGCTCCCATTGCACGGGGTCGCGCAGGTACATACTGTCTCCGTTCCTCTTGAGCACGGAACCGCCTGAGAAGGGGGCATACTTTGCATTGATGCCGGAGAGCGTGCCGTCCTGCCCCTCCTGGAGACCATATCCCTCGTGCCAATGGACATAAGGGTAACCGAAGAAAAGGTCTGCGCCGTCCGGCAGGTCGGTCTTGTCGAGGCTTATGGTTGCGTATCCGCTGTTGTCCACCGCAGTAACCGTGGCTGAGCTTTCCGTATTATCGGTGTGGTTCGACACCCAGATCTTGTCTCCCACCTGCCATGTGTGCAGGATACCGATGCTCATTTCCGTCATTCCGCTGCGGGTGGGGGCGGCAAGGATGTTTCCATTATATATATTATAGAAAGGCATCGGGGGCAGTTTCATTTCCGGAGCGGACGACCCGCCGGAGCCGGATACTGTGAAGGTCCAGATACTGGTGCCGTTGCCATTGTCCAGAGGCTCGGAAATCTCGAGAGTGTAGCCGTCTGCCGCGTGTATGTTGGGAGCGACAGCTTGTACAACGCCGCTGAAATTGCACGGGACGAAGCCCTTTGCACCAACAGTATTGGAGGCCATAACGGTTAGCGTGCCGTTTCCCTGGATGGCCACATCGTTTGAAATGTAGTCCAGTTTGATGAGCGCAGCATCCGGATCGTCGCAGTATATATCGGTATTACCGTCAAGGTCGATGGTGAGCGTACCTGCCTGCAGATGTTCGATGAAGGAATGCTCGTTGACCACAAAGAACTGATGATCCCCTGTAGTAGTGCCCTTGAAGCGCACCGTTGTGCCGCCTTTGCCGTTCCATACAAAACGGCACTGGTCGCCAAGGCCTGCAATGGTGATGTCCGAGCCCGGATTTATGTAATTGTAGTATCCCCTGTCCGGCTCGATGAGGGGCCAGATGTCCGTGGGCTCCACCGGGTCGCCGCTTGCCGTCTGGGTAACCTCCGGCTTGGGAAGGGTGAACACCTCTATGGTGGGCATATAGAGCTTTCCGTTGACTATCTTGCCGTCCATCGGTCTGGCGCCGTCGTAAACGACCTTGTGCACCTCGTCGATTATGCTGAAATGCATCCAGTCGGAGCCGTCCACAGCGGGTTTCTCGTAGCAGAGAGACAACCATACCGGGTCTGAGGAATCGTTCCGGAAGACCTCCCTGGGGAATGTTCCGGCCTGCATATCCAACGGGCCATAGTATGTGCGCGTACCGTCCGGCTTATCAGTGCACACCAGTTTTCCGGTAACCACGTCAACCCAAAGGAAGTTGATGGGAACGGGATCTCCGGTCTCCGAGTCCACAAAGCTGAACCGGAAGATGCTGTAGGGATTGGTAAAATGGGCATCCTCCAGCGTGAGGACGTTGTTCACGGCGTCAACGGCGGTAACGGTAACCGTTGCCACGCCAAAATCGCGCAGGGTATCAAAGTCGCCGGTCTGCTCTTCGTAATCGAACACGGCGGGGTCCAATGCGAAGTAGGGTCCGTAGCGCAGCTCAAGCACGTCGCCTACAGCGTAATCGCCGGAAAGCGAGCCTGAAATGGTAACGGCCGTTCCGTCCGACTCGGGATGAAGCGCAGAAGCGTCCAGAGCACCCTTGGTCTTGTTGTACACGTAAACCAAGTCTGCGACCTTGAATGAAGTGAGGATTTTCTTGTTAAGGGCATCGTACTCCAGGGCCTTGGTCCCGGAGCCCTTTACGGCATTCAGGCTCACCTGCCATACAGGCTGTGACGTAGGGTTGGCGTTGTTCCCGATCTGGGGATTCTCTTTGTTGCACGCAACCATGCCAAGCATCAGGACGGCTGCAAAGATTGTCAAATACAGATTTCTCATAACTCTTCCTCCTACAATGTCCAGTCTACGAAGTCAAAATCATCCCGGTCGCCGCTGACTCCGGTATCCGAGTCGGCAATCATCAATTCCGGGCACATCCCTGCCAACTCCAGATCGGGATGCTCATAGGTTAACGTTTTCTTTTTCATATAAGGTACAGATTATTGTCTTCCAGAGGGTAAATTTATACAATCCCCGCCATACACGCGAGCCCGGAGCCGGGCATTTTGACGAACCGGCCCCTGCGGCTGACGAAGCGTCGCCCCTAGCGGACGAACGGAGAAAAGTGCCCGCCGCATGCCGCACAAAGGGGTATTTTTCATAACTTTGCAGATAATGGAAAAGGCAAAACCATACATCCTTACGGCAATCCTGCTTGCCGCCCTGTGCCTGCAGGCAAGCGCCGCCACCATAGAGAGCAACCTTAGCAACCGGCGTTTCACCACCACCGACGGCCTGCCGCAGATGCAGACGGAGACGGTGTGGCAAGACTCGCGCGGATACATCTACATAGGCACCCTCTCCGGCTTCGTGCGTTACGACGGCCGCACGCTTACGCCTTTCCTCGGCGGGCGCAGGGAGAACATAGTCGCCTTCCAGGAAGTGGACGGCGACGTACGCGCCCTCGGCTTCGTGCGGCAATGGACCGTGCGCGGCAAGGATGTGCAGATGTCCCCCATCGATCCGGAGGGCAGGCTGCTGCTGAACAACCTCAACGCTTACGACCTGCCGCCCGGCTACGTGCTGCTGGAAGACCGCCAGGAAGAGAACCGCGTGCTCTGCCGCCTGACGGAAGACGGCACGGAGCCTGTGCTGGACTCCCCCACCCTGGACGAGATGACGCCGGACCGCAAGATGTACGTCGACTCCACCGGCATCTACATCCCCACGCCCCAGGGGCTCTACGTTGCGGAAGACGGCAAGATGCGCCGGCTGAGCAGGAAGGCCGATGTGTTCTCTCTGACACGCAGCGGCGCAGACCTCGTGGCCCTTGCCGCCGACGGCTTGTACATAGTTGACGAAGAGGGACTTACGCTGATATACGCCCATCGCTTCGAGGCCCCTGACTACGGACTCTACGTGCGCCGTAACAGGCAGGGCCAGCTGATTATTGCCGATTCCCACACCATCTGGCGCTACGACGCCGCGGCCCCCGAGCCCATGCATCAGCTCGCCACCGGCTTCAACCTCATCAGGACCATCTTCATAGACAGATGGAACCGCCTCTGGGCCGCCACCTATCAGGGCGTCTACTGCTTCTTCCATTGCAACTTCACGGGCCATCGCCTAACAGACAAGAACGACATCGTGCGCGCCGTCGCCTTTGCCGGAGACCATCTGGTTGCGGGAACTCTCAACGGCAAGATCATGGTCGACGGAGAGGTGCTGGAAGAGCAGGACGGCAACTTCTTTGCCCCCGGCGCCACGGAGATAGACGGCACGGTCTACATGGCCGGCAAGGCCGATATTGCCGCGGTATCCGGCAACGGAGTCCGCTGGCTCGGGCTGCCGGAAGGCGTCTACAGGTTCGTTTCCCGCGCCGGGCGGCGCCTCATCATCGGCACGCGCACAAGCCTGCTCGCCTACGACACGCAAACGGCGCAGTTGGACACCATCACATCGGAAATCCAGCGCGTCTGGTGCGCCGCACAGGACGACGAGGGCCGGATCTGGGCAGGCGGCAACCCCGGGCTCTTCTGCATCACAGACGCAGACGGCGGAGCAGCATCGGTGCAAAAGGTCAAGAGCACCCCTAACGCGCAGATTATCACCACCATGGCCACCAACGGCAACGGGCAGGTCTGCTTTGCCCGCGGCGACTCCCTGTTCTGCCTGCAAAGCGGACGCATAAGGGCAATGGCGGAGCTGCAGCCGATGATTACGGGGCACGAGGTCCGCAGCGTGCACCTTTCGCCTCGCGGATACCTGGTGGCGGCGGCAATAGACGGACTGCTGGTGGCGCGGTTCAACGGTACCGCCTCCGACGCCCACTGGTTCAATGCCGCAAGCGGCTTCACCACCATCGAGCCCCTTATGGGAGCGATGGCGGAAAGCGCAGACGGCACCGTGTGGCTCTGCGGCGTGGAGGATATGATATCGTTCCGCCCGGCAGACCTGCTCGCAGACAATCAGGAATCCACTGTAATCCCGGCACCGCGCCCCTGGTGGATGCGGTGGTGGGTATGGCTGCTGGCGGCATTGCTGCTGTCCCTGATAGTGTGGCTGGCGGCAAGCAAGGCCGCAAGGCGGCAAGCGCTGCGGAAGATGGCCTCGCTGGAGCGGCAGAAACGGCAGAAGGAGCTCCAGCTGCAGGCGGTGCGCCTGAAGTCCATCCCCCACTTCCACTCCAACGTGCTGTCCAGCATAGAGTACTTCATCCTCAACAAGTCGGCCGACGACGCCTCGCACTACCTCAAGCTGTACTCCGACTTTACAAACCAGACGCTGTCCGACATAGACCGCCCGTCGCGCTCTGTTTCCGAGGAGGTGGAATACATCCGCAGCTACCTGGAGCTGGAACGGCTGCGCTACGGAGACCGGCTGCAGTACAGCATCATCGTAGACCCTGACGTAGATCGTAACACTCAGATTCCCACCATGTTGCTGCACACCTACAGCCAGAATGCCGTAAAGCACGGCATAGCGTCAAAGGCCGGAGAGGGTAACGTGGAGGTGAGCATAAAGCGGCAAAGCCGGGGCGGGGCCGACGGCGTGCTGGTGTCTGTGAAAGACGACGGCGTTGGCCGTGCCGAGGCTGCCCGTTCCGGCGGCTACTCCACCGGCCAGGGCCTCAAGATACTCCAGCAGCAGATAGAACTTTACAATCAGGCCAACAGGCACCATATCGTACAGCAGGTCACAGACCTTACCTCCGCCGACGGCCGCCCCGCCGGCACCTGCTTCGAGACCTGGGTGCCTGCGGACTACAAGTATTGATATATGAACAGACTCAAGACCATAGTGGTAGAAGACGAGCGGCTGCCCAGGATGACGCTGCTTGCCAAGCTGGAAGACTTCCGCCAGACAATAGATGTGATTGACGATTGCGACAGCTACGAGTCCGCCCGGGACAGCATACTCCTGCACCGCCCGGACCTGCTGTTCCTGGACATCCAGCTGCAGGGGCGGGATTCCATCCAGCTGCTCAAGGAACTCCGCCAGACCATCCCGCTGCCGTACGTAATCTTTACCACGGCCTACTCCGACAGGGAATACCTGATGAGCGCCATAAAGCTGTCTGCGGTTGACTATCTGCTCAAGCCCATAGGCAAGGCCGAACTGGCACACGCAATAGCCAAGGTGGCCGACAGGGCTGGCGCCGTGGGCGCGTCAGGCGCGGAGGCCCCGGAAAAGCTGAGCTTCCGCCCGGTCAACGGCAAACTGTTCGTCGCCGCCGGCGACATTGCCTGGTTCAAGGCAGAAGGCAACTACTCCACCATCGTCACCTTTGGCGGAGAAGAACTGATTCTGGAGAACCTGCTGTCTCTGGAGCACCGCCTGCCCGGCAGCTTTGCAAGGGTAGACCGCAGCACCATCGTGAATATCAGCAAGATATACAAGATTAACCAGCAGGAGCGCAGCTGTACGCTACGCTCCGCCGACGGCCGTTCCCTGGAGCTCAGGCTCTCCAGGAGCGGTATTGAGATGCTGACGTCTATCCTCTAGCATCTCCTGCTTATTCTTTCCTGATTGCCTTGACAATCCCATCCCTTACGGGCAGCGGCAACAAATGGTAGAAGCAACACAAAACCATCCAAAGAGGATAAATGTTTATAAGCCGTCTGATCCAATCGTATGCGACGATTCTATGGGCAATGGGATAAAAGCCAAGGCTTCTCAGCTCGCCGATATACTCTTTGTTTTCTTTTATCGAAGAATACTGGAGATGGTTACATAAATAAATAACAGTGTCACGCGCCTCGGCATGAGACATGGCATCCAAACATCCTTCCGACACTCTCTTGCCTGCCGCCAATTCCAAACGGGTCTTATGCAGGTACTTGATATAGGTAAGCCTGCAATTGATTACCTCATTTCTATTATTGGCAATTCCGGCAGAATGAACCCAACTGGAAGGGTGCTGCACATAATAATAGACATCCACGTCTACTTTAACCACCTTTCCGGCCACCTGCATCAGCTGAAGAGAAAACAGATAATCCTCGCAATTAAACATCAGGGGGTCAAAGCACAGGTGCTCTTCCTCCAACATTGACCTGCGGACGAGAATGGGACTCTCAATCCTGAAACCATAGGGAGGTTGCGAAATATAGGCTAAACCATTCTCAAAAGAAGCCTTGTTGTCAAAATCCCGCTTCGCCACCAATCCCGTTTCGTTTTCTTCGGAACGGCATACATTGAACAACAAGACATCCGCCTGCTCCCCTATGGCAATGTCGCATAAACGGCCGAACACGTTATCTGCCACATAATCGTCACAGTCACAGAAAAACAGATAGTCGCCTTTGGCAATGGTCATCCCGTAATTCCGGGCGGCCGCGTGTTTCTGGTTCGTCTGATGGAGGTAGTGAATATTGGGATGACGCTCCACATAAGACATCAGCGTGTCGATGCTGTGCGTCGATCCGTCATCCACCACAATTATCTCATATTCCTCCGGCGCAAGGTCTTGCCGCAACAGGGAATTCAGGCAGCATGCAATCCACTGCTCACCATTGTAGTATGGGATAATAACACTTAGCTTCATCTTCCGTCATTATTCATAGATGGCGTCCCGCAGGGCATTCACCAGACGCACTACGTCCCGGTTGTAACCCTCCAGCTCAAAGCCGGTGGCAAGGCGTTCCACGCTGATGCGGTCTTCCCAAAGGCGCAGGATGCGGTCCGGCACGGAGGCCTTGCGGTAGCAGACGCGGCCATCCGTGCGCTTCTCGCGCTCGTAACGGTATGCGGTCATCACCTTATCCAGCACCGGCAGCACTTCTTCGTCGGCCCCCGGCACCACAACGCGGCGCCTGCCGTAGCCAAAGCTCGGATAGATGGCCGCAAACGCCGCCATCATCAGCGCAATCTGCCACAGCGAGTCGTACCCGTTGACGAATATTTTGGAGATGTCGGAATCGACAATCTTCGCCACAATCAGTATCGCGATTATCAGCGACAGTATCACCATCAGCTGAACGAAATACTTGACTGCCCGTATTATATATTTCATTTTCGCGCTATAGCTTTCTTTGCCGCTTCGGCCAGGTGGGCCGCGTCGAATCCCCAGGCGGCCATGAGCTCGGCGGGGGTGCCGGAGGAGCCGAATTTATCGGCGCCGTTAACAAACTCGACGGGCGTAGGAAGTGCGGCGGCAACAGCGCTGGCAACGGCCTCTCCAAGTCCGCCGGCGGCGTTATGCTCCTCCGCAACCACGGCGCATCCGGTCTTGCGGAGCGATGCAAGCAGCGCCTCCGTATCAAGCGGCTTGATGGTGGCAACGTTCAGCACCTCGGCGCTGATCCCCTCTGCCTCAAGCATCTCTGCGGCCTTGAGCGCCTCCCACACGAGGTGCCCGCAGCAGGCGATGGTAACGTCGGCCCCCTCGTTCATCACGTAAATCTTGCCGATCTGGAACGGCTCGTCCGCCCCGGTAAAGTTGGGCACCGACGGACGGCCGAAGCGCAGGTACACAGGGCCCTTCCACTCTGCGGCGGCCACGGTTGCGTTCTTGGTCTGATTGTAGTCGCACGGCACGACCACGGCCATGCCTGGAAGGGCGCGCATCAGGGCGATGTCTTCCATTGTCTGATGCGTGGCGCCATCCTCGCCCAGCGTTATGCCGGCATGCGACGAGGCGATCTTGACATTGGTGTGGCCATAGGCGACCTCCTGACGGAGCTGGTCGTACACGCGGCCGGTGACGAATTCGGCAAAGGAGCCGATGAACGGAATCTTGCCGGTCAGCGACAAGCCTGCGGCGGCGCCGACCATATTGGCTTCGGCAATGCCGCACTGGATGAATCTGTCCGGGAATTCCGCCGCAAAGGCGTCCATCTTGAGCGACCCCTTGAGGTCCGCCGTCATAGCCACCACGTTAGGGTTCTTCTTTCCGGCTTCCACGAGCCCTGCTCCGAAGCCGCTGCGGGTATCGACTTTACCCTGGTCTGTGTATTGTTTCATAATTCGCTATTGTTGTTTAATCAATTCATTTAGGCTTATAACATATTGGTTTCCAAATTCTTGTTCTTCTTCAGTAATCTTCAGTGCAACCATATCTTCAGGAGTCAGCGTCTGAACATACACACTGTCTCTAAACTCCACGTGATGTATTAAGATGACCTTGTGATTGGTTTGGAAGAAGTGCGTTACAGCCGACATGTCCAACTGAACAGGACTGTCTCCGGACTTGGTGAGCAGAGGCCCGGATTCTTCCTGCATTATTGACGGCTCCATCGGCTCGAGCACCAAAGGCGAACACGACAGCAAGATACTTGCGGCAGCAATGACAGATATTATTAATCCTTTCATAGAAATAATCTGCTACAAATTTATCATTCCCATCGTGAATACAGGATAATGAACCGCCTGAAGGATATCGGTACCGTTCCTTATTTTTATCGGGACTATCAAGGAGGTCCCTCCGGGCTCCGCCGATATACTTGTCACAAAGCCTGCCACCTGAATAGACAATCCGATTGTTTGTTAATGCGTCAGACGCAATATAATTGTACGAGAATACTGCGGCACCAAGCCGGACAGCGGTAGAATCTGCCAGGGAATCGGTAACCGAATCAGCATCATACGTGTATCCAGAAGCATTAACGCTTGACGAATTTACTGTTGCAAGCACATTCCTGAGCACAGCGACATCTGAGAAGTTATCCGAAGTAAGGGTTCCATTATACTTATGTAAATCCGCCCTCTCTACTGCAACGTCAAGCAAATAACCAGTTGGAACACGATTCAGTTCGAGCTCTGAAAACATTGAATACAATGGACTGGTATTCCCTTGTGCAAAAATGGCGGGACTAAGTACCAGTAATAGGACAATCGTTGTTATACGATTAATTCTTATCATTATCCTAGCGCTTTCTTAATAAGGGTTGGTCAAATGATTTTTTATATTGTTTATAAGGATAATTCTCTTTCTTATATAGATCAAGAAATCCCTTTATATTTGTGGGAACTGAATCATCGTCTTCGGACTTCAACATAACATATTCAAATTCAAGAGTAAACCATATACTGCTGTCTTCACTGCTATGGAAGCGAACCCAACTTTTGTCTCGGAGCAAATAACCACTCCGAAATTCCGGAAACCAGATTAAATCCAGACTGCAAGGTTCGAGTTTTCTTATACTTTCATCATCATTATAAATAACCAAACTATCGCAAGAAGACATATAGTAAATCTCCCCGTAACAAAAGAAAGATGTATCACTTCTCAAACAGAATGACACCCCGGCACCAGGATGGAAATCATATGAAAGAGAAAAATAGAAACGTGCTAAAGAATCAGACGAAGGGGGTAGGTAATCGGCGCCCTCGGGCGGGGGAGGCGAATAACTGAAAATGGGCCATAAGGAGGAATCAAACCATTTAGGGGCAAGTCCATATTGTTCATCACAAGGAAACTCCACTACGTTTGGGCCTCCGTCGTTAACTTGATACTCAAGCACAAATGTGTTGTCTCGATGCCATTTAAAACACGAACTTACAATTGGCATCAAGACGAAGAAAAACACGCCACAAGCCAATAACGCCTTAGCCACACGCCGCCCCTTACCGCATCCGCTGCGGGTATCGACTTTACCCTGGTCTGTGTATTGCTTCATAATTCGCTATTGTTGTTTAATCAATTCATTTAGGCTTATAACATATTGGTTTCCAAATTCTTGTTCTTCTTCAGTAATCTTCAGCGCAACCATATCCTCAGGAGTAAGAGTCTGAACATTGCAGTCGTAAGTATATTGCTGTCATGTTCTCCTCTGGTACGGATGTTGATTAGATCGACAGCCTGATCTAGCAAATAGCCAGTTGACACATTGCTTTTATCCAAATCTTCGAACATCGATTAGTGCTCATGAATAATATACTTAGAATAATTGTAACCTGGCCTCCCAGGATTAGCCAAACCAAGATTTCGACCGACTGACAATAATCCGTTGAGTAAATACCCTTCTTCAGAGATTATTCCTTCAAACTTCAGGTAATAACGCTGCCATCTATCGGGATTGTCATCTAATATGAAAGAAAAAGAATAGCTGTCCATTACTCTGCCGCAATCCATTATACCGGGGCCAAAACAATCTTTTTCTGTATATACCTTATTCTCTATAAAAGATGCCCCGTCTATTCCAATTGCTATTTCAATAGGAAAACGAGTGCACCAGAAAAAAACCCATCTTTCACTTGAATCGGAATTAGATAAATCGAAGATAGGATCTACATTTCCTGCCCCCGGGAAACTACGACACTCGTACTCTGTGGAACTTACGTATGAAGTATCATTAGAAGATATCAAACAATACTCTATCGAATAATACGGCTCATCTGCATATAAACTATTCTTCTGGCATGAGGCCCAGAGTGTTGCAAATGCCAGTAAAAGTATAATAGTTGTTATATTACTAATTCTAGCCCTCATAATCTCGTTTTCTTAAGATGGGCTTTTCAAATAATTGATTATTTATCTTATAAAGGCTGTTACTATTTTTATAAATATCAAGGAATCCCTTTATGCTTGTGGGCTCTGAATCATCTTCTTCAGACTTCAACATAACATATTCAAATTCAAGAGAAAACCATTTACTGGCGTATTCACTCAAATGGAAACGGACCCAACTCTTGTCACGGAGCAAATAACTATTCCTACATTCAGGAAAGCCAATTGTTTCTAAATGACAAGGCCCTATGCTTCTTATGCTTCCATCATCCATATTGTAAATAGCCAAACTGTCGCAATTAGACATATAGTAAGTCTCCCCATCAAAAAAAAAGCACGTATCACTCCTGAGGCCGAATGATAGCCCAACGGTATAACCGCTAATAGACAAATAAAAACGTGCTAAAGAATCGGATGGAGGTGGTAGATAATCCTCATCGAAGTACCTTTCCGGCGGGGGCGAATAGCTAAATATTGGCCAGCTAGAATAAGACCAGTCAGCCCTATATAGTCCAGTTGACGGGTATTCCACAACTATTATCTCCCCCTCATTGACTCTATATTCAAGGACGAACATATTATCTTGATGAAATAGATCGACACACGAGCATACATTTGGCATCAAGACAAAGAGAAACACGCCACAAGCCAATAACGCCTTAGCCCCACGCCGCCCCTTACCGAAGCCGCTGCGGGTATCGACTTTACCCTGGTCTGTGTATTGCTTCATATTGTTCTTGCTGTTTGTTTTATGCTAATAGTCTCCTAAGGTTTCTTCCAGCTGGGTCATGGCGGCGGCGCACTGCTCGGCGCTGGGGGCTTTGCCGTGCCATTTGTGGGTGCCGGCCATAAAGTCTACGCCGTGGCCCATTTCTGTATGGAACAGGATCATCTTGGGCTTGCCGTCTGCCGCATGGGCGAGCTCGAAGGCCTGGATGATAGACTCGTAGTCGTGCCCGTCGGCCTCGATTACGCTCCAGCCGAAGGCGGTCCACTTGTCGCGCAGGTCTCCTACTCCGCCCACTTCCTCAACGGGGCCGTCTATCTGCTGGCCGTTCCAGTCTGTGAACGCCACAAGATTGTCCAGCCTGTGCTGGGCCGCCCACATACCGGCCTCCCAGATCTGGCCCTCCTCGCTCTCTCCGTCTCCAAGGAGGCAGAATACGCGTTCAGGCTCGCCGTTCATCTTTTTGCCGAGGGCGATGCCGGCGGCGCAGGAAAGGCCCTGGCCGAGGGAACCCGAGGGCTGGAAGACGCCGGGGAGGCCGTCCGTCACGCACGGATGGCCCTGCAGGCGGGAGCCGAACTTACGCAGGGTGCCGAGCTCTGCCGGCGGGAAGTAGCCTGCGCGGGACAGCACGGCATAATAGACAGGCGCCAGGTGCCCGGCGGAAATGATGAAGGCGTCCTGACCTTTGGCGTCGCGCCTCCAGGTGGCAGGGTCTTGCTTCATTTCGTGGAAATAGAGTGTGGTCATAACGTCGGTGATGCCGAGCGAGCCGCCCGGATGCCCGGACTTTGCGGCGGTAACCATACGGACGATGTCCCTGCGGACTTGCGAGGCGATTTTGCCTAATTCTTGAGGAGTTGCCATATATCAGAGATTTTAATGTCGATTCACAAATATAACAATTTTAACGTATCTTTGCACCGTTATGGAAATGAACAAAATCCGCAATTTCTGCATCATAGCCCACATAGACCACGGTAAGAGCACCCTTGCCGACAGGCTCCTCGAGCTCACCAGCACCCTGTCCGCCCGCGACATGGAAAACCAGGTGCTGGACGACATGGACCTCGAGCGGGAGAAAGGCATCACCATAAAGAGCCACGCCATCCAGATGAACTACAACGGCTACCGGCTCAACCTCATAGACACTCCGGGTCACGTAGACTTTTCTTACGAGGTATCCCGCAGCATCGCCGCCTGCGAGGGCGCGCTGCTGGTGGTGGACGCATCGCAGGGCGTGCAGGCGCAGACCATTTCCAACCTCTACATGGCCATAGACCACGGGCTCGAGATAATCCCCATCCTCAACAAGATAGACATGGAATCCGCCCAGGTGGAGGTGGTTACGGACGAGATTTGCGACCTTCTGGGCTGCGACCCCGACGACGTCTTCAAAATCTCCGCCCGCACCGGCGAGGGCGTGGCCCCCATCCTTGACGCCATCGTAGAGAAGATTCCCGCCCCGTCGGGAGATCCGGACGCACCGCTGCAGGCCCTCATCTTCGACTCCGTGTTCAACTCGTTCCGAGGCGTAATCGCCTATTTCAAGGTTAGCAACGGATGCGTACGCAAGGGAGACAAAGTCAAGTTCGTGGCCACCGGAATGGAGTACGAGGTGGAAGAGGTGGGCGCGCTCAAGATGAAGCTCATCCCCGGCACCGAGGTAGGCTGCGGCGACGTAGGCTACATCATCACCGGCATCAAGAGCGCCGTGGAGGTAAAGGTGGGAGACACCATCACCCATGTTGCCCGCCCGTGCGAGAAGGCTATCGCCGGCTTCGAGGAGGTCAAGCCCATGGTCTTTGCGGGTATGTATCCCGTGCAGGCAGACAAGTTCGAGGAGCTCCGCAGCGTGCTGGAGAAGTTCCAGCTCAACGACGCCTCGTTCGTGTACGAGCCGGAGAGCTCCCTG
>JAFZXV010000167.1 GCA_017616595.1 Bacteroidales bacterium | reverse complement strand
CTCCTTCGGAACCCATTCAGCCTCATTTTTGGGTTCCGAAGGAGGCACACTCTGCACCCTCTGAAGGCCATGTATCACTTTCCGTACACTCATCCCACTCCAAGGCCCGGCTGTGCAGGTGGCGCTGCAGGATCCGCACTCCATACAGATACGCACATCCGGCTCGAGCCGCTCAAGCTCCTTGTAGAGCCCGAGGTCGACCTCGTCAAGCTGCACGGCGGAACTCCGGGAGAGCGAGAATCCAAAATCAATCATTGCCGGCCAGGTAGTTATGGATTTCCAACGCAGCGGCGCGCGCCTCGGCTATGGTCTCCGGAACCGTCTTTGTGCCGGTGCAGGCGCCTGCGAAGAAGATCCCGCGGCGGTTGGACTCGTTGATGCGGTAGATGTTGTCCCGGCTGCGCATGAAGCCGTCGGAATCTACGTCGGCGTGCACCATCTGCGCGATGGTGACGGTGTCTTCGTTGCAGAGCATTCCGGCCATGAGCACCAGCAGGTCGGCACGCAGCTTGACCTGATTGCCCGCCAGCGTGTCTTCCGCCTTGAGCACGACGCGCCCGTCTATCGTCTCGCTCACCTCGGACACGCGTCCGCGGACGAAGTGCACCCCGTAGTCGCGCTGCGCGTTGATATAGAAGTCTTCGTACTTCTTGCCGAAGAGGCGAAGGTCCATATAGAAGCACCATATCTGCGCCTGCGGGAATTTCTCCTTGAGCTCGATGGCCTGCTTGATGGCGGTCATACAGCATACCTTGGAGCATTGCTGGTTGCCGGACTTGAGGTCTCGGGAGCCGACGCAGTGCACAAAGGCCACCGTGCCGGGATTATCGGGAACGCGAGGGTCCGGAAAGCCGTTGAACCAGGCCTCCAGGTCGGAATTGGTCACCACACGGTCGTACACCCCGTATCCGTATTCCTCTTTCTTTGATGCATCGAACAGACGGAAACCGGAGGCGATAAGAACCGCCCGGCAGACTATTCCCGTGCCGTTGGAGAGCATTATGCTGAAGCCGTCCTTCAGACGGTTCATGTAGGCGATGCGCGTATTCAGATACACTGTGGCGCCGTGCAGCTGCGAGGCGAGTTGCTCCACCAGAGGCGCGGCCTCCATCATATCGGGAAAGAGCTTATGCCAACCTGCAACGTGGCCGCCCAGATGGTCCGATTTCTCTACTATTATGGGCTCGCAGCCCAGCCTGAGCAACTGGCCCGCGGCCTCCATTCCGGCAATGCCGCCGCCGATTACAACAACTTTATCCATCCGTCAGAAGCAATTAAGATTGGTGGGAAGGCCCGGGCGCATGATGTCTTCCTTATTGAGCCCCAGATACTTGGCTCCGGGGTCGTATTCTATGCCCATCTTGTCCAGAAGCGGCTCCACGGCAACCTGGTGCAGCTGCAGGCCGAGGTCCCAAGGGTCGTAGCCCAGCACGAGGCCGGCCAGCTCTTCGTACGTGAGCACCGGGATGCCAAAGCCGCCCTGCCCGTAAGTCTTTCCCGTCTGCTCGGCGATTACGTATTGCCAGCGGTCAAGGAAGTACGGGCATCCGGGGCAATTGGTGATGATGGCATCCGGCCTGTACGGCTCCATCGACTCGAATTTCTTGTGGGTGTTGGAGAGGCTGTAGCCGCGGTTGGCTTGCACATGATACTGACGGAAACCGTATCCGCAGCAGTGACGCCTTTCAGGATAATCGACAACCTGTCCGCCCCAGGACTCAATAAGTCCGCAGAGCACATAGGGGTATTCCGCGCCGCCAACGCTTTTGCTCGGAAACATCTTGGCATAGTGGCAGCCTATGTGCTCCACGATGCGGAGCGGCTCGCCGCTTTCCTTATTGATCAGGTGGAATCTGGCGCGGGCGGCTATCTCGTTGCGCCAGCGGTACACCAGGTCGCTTGCGTGGGCCAAGTGTTTTGGCTTGTTGAACTCACGCCGGCACGCCTTCCACAAGTTCTCTCGTATGCGGGCCTCCAGCTCGGGATATTCCCTCCAGGTCTCCAGTATCTCTGCGTAATTGCCGAACGAGGTTATGCAGGAAGCGGCGTAATTCTCGTAACCGGCCTCCGTCATAAGTGCAAACTGGCGGGCTACAATGGTCATTACCGTTTCCTGGGGGATTGTGTCGCAGTGATAGGCAATGCCGCCGCAGGTGGTGTGATGGGGCGTTTCGTATACGTCCTTACCGAGCACGTGGGCTATCTGGGTGAACATCTTCTCCGATGCCGGGAAGAAATTCTGCCTGATACAGCTGCGCACGTAGTACCAGTTGTCATCGGGAATCTCTTTCTGGTAATCGGCCCAGATCTTTTGCTTTCCTTCGTAAATCATTCGCCAGAGTGTTTGCCGGAATTGTATGTGAAAGCGGTGCGCTCGTATTCTTCCATGGTCATCCCCATCTCTTTTGCCTTTTGCTCCGAGAAATGCTCCACGGCCTTTATCCTGGCGGTGCCGCCGGTTACGTCGAAAATGGCTTTGAGCTCGTCGAGGGACTCCTGCGGGATGCGCCTCAGAACGCCCGGGCCATCGCCTTTGTAGTTGGCGCCCAATCGCTTCATATTGGCCTCCAGATGCTCTGTGTGCCATTTCCAGACTGGGCCGGACTCTTTATGGTCCTGCCATTTGAAGGTCTCTGGATACACGCAGTAGCCGTATTTGAGGATGTTGCCTGTGAGGGTGCGGGTGAGGGGCAAGACCTGCCGCCCCTTCTCAGACTCCACAAAGAAGCCGAGGCGGATGCTGAGGTCCCTCAGGGCCATTATCACAAGGCCGGGGCCGTTCTTGCGCGGGCAGCGGGTCACGCAGCTCATGCACTCGCCGCAGTACCAGATGGTGTCGCCCTTGAGAAGGTCCTCTATGGCATCGTTGTCCCGCGTCTGGACTATGGAAACTATCTTTCGCGGGTCGTAGCGGTAAAACTCCGCCGCAGGACACACCGCAGTGCAAGTCCCGCAGTTGATACACGTATGGAACCCCTCCTTGAACCTATAGTCCTTATTTAACTCCTCAAAGTAATTCATTCTCTGTGTTCTTCCAGGCGGTGGAATAGTTTTTCCGGAGCCCTTCGCCATTTTTCCTGTGTTCTTCCAGGTGGTGGAATAGTTTTTCCGGAGCCCTTTAACCAATTCTTGGGCTCCGGAAAAACT
>JAFZXV010000166.1 GCA_017616595.1 Bacteroidales bacterium | reverse complement strand
CTGTTTCCGGATCTGCCGGAGGCGGATCTTCCGGCCTGGATCAAAACCTACCGGGAGGTGTTCGAGGGTCTGAAAGGGCAGATTGTGCCGGCGCTGTTCCCTAACGTGAAGGAGACACTAGAGGCGATGTGCGCGCACGGATGCCGCTGCACTGTGGCCTCCGCCCGCGGATCGGAATCGCTAAACGGATTCCTCAGGTCGATGGGCATCGCACCTTATATATCCTATGTGCTTGGGGCCGACGACGTTGCACGCTGCAAGCCGCACCCTGAGCCGGTGCTCAAAACGCTGCGGGACCTTGACTGCGCCCCTACCGAAGCGCTGGTCGTCGGCGACATGCCGGTAGACATCCAGATGGGTCTCGGCGCCGGCGCCTTCACCTGCGGCGTTACCTACGGCAACTCCAACCGCGCCGCCCTCCAAGCCTCCGGCGCCCACTACGTCATAGACGACTTCTGCCAGCTGACGGACATCCGGCCAGGAATACCGAGAAGTTCATCTTTTCCGGCAACGCCGTGGGGGATTTAATCATTTCGTTCATACTATGCTATTCCTTTAAGGTCAAAACACATCAATACGGTTTCGCTGTTTGGCTCTGGGTTGACTAGACGATTGAAAAATTCTTACGATAGAAACCTTCAGCTTCAAGCAATGCGTCCACAGTGATAAAACGGCAACCGGCACGTTTGTCCTGAAGGAAGATCCACTCGATATAATTAAGAAGCTGTGTTCCCAGGCCACACGACTTAGCTCTGTTACTGACTGCAAGCTTTCCAATTTTAAGTGCCGGATAGGAGGACCTGCGTTTAGCGTTGGGGAAAACCCTAGAAAGCCTGTTCCAGATAGTCTTATCTACGAATTGGCGCTCAATCTTATCGTGAAGAATGCTGAAATAAGCCAGGATATCGTGATTCGAATTATCCTCGACAATATATGTGGCAGCCATCAGTTCTTTCTCTGAAAGAGTAGCATTTGGTTCTTTGGTACCTGTCTCCAACAAAAAACCGTTCAAGTCGGTATTCCCGCAATCAAACGGTTTTAAGGTATCGGTGTCCGGACGGAATTTTCGGATAGAATAATCAATCATAGGAACTTACAACGCTTCTTTACCTCCTCATAATTCCGAATAATCTTTTCTCGTTCCTCCTTTGGAAGGAAGACAACATTCTGAGCCGCCATTTCGAAGCGGTAAGCATCCTCGTCATACAGGACGGGAGTGTCTTTAATCGGCTTTGCCATAAACGTTTCTCGTAGTTTAAAAATACTGATACTAAACAGACCTGCAATAAAAACAGGTCACATGCAAATGTAACAAATTATTTAGTTTTGACACAACAAATGATAAGCAATATTAATTCTGTTCCAGATACGGAATAAGGATGGAGTTTTTGGCCTTGGGCATGGTCCACTTGGGAAGGGCGCGGTCTTCTCCGTCGGAAAGGCCCATCCACCAGAATGCAGCCACGCCGCTTTCCTTGGCCTTGCGGGAGAAGTACTCTGCAAAGCGGGCGTTGGCGTATGTGTCTTCCGCGGTGCCGCCGCCCCACTCGCCGATGATGACGGGAACGCCGAGCGAGCCCTGCAGGTACGTGGCGATATTGCTGAAAAGGCGGTCTATATCGGCCTTCTGGGAGTTGAACTTCTCTGCATCCCAGTAGCTGTGGATCTGTACGGAGATGTGCCCCGGAGCCTCCGGCACACGCATGTTCACAAGCGGCTCCAGCAGGTGCTTGTTCCAGGTGCCGTCTCCGCTGCAGGCGCCATAGGTATTGACCACAAGGTTGCGCATGGCGTTGTTGCCTCCGGTTGCGCGCACGGTCTCCGCAAACAGCTTTGCGTAATTGTTGATTGCGCTGTAGGCCGATGCCGCCACGCCGGCGTCGTACCGCTCCGGAGTGGCGTAGGATGCGAAGCACCAGGAGTCGTACGGGTCAAGCATCTCGTTGTACGACTCGAAGAGCAGGCGCTCGCCGTAATCGGCAAAGGTCTCTGCAATCTGCTTCCAGAGGGCCTGGTAGCGGATTCTTGCGGCCTGGAACCCTTCGTCTCCGGCAATCAGCCAGGCGGTGCTGCCGGCACCTGTGTCGTGATGCACGTTGAGGATGCAGTACAGGCCCTCGTCGATGACGTAGTCCACTACTTCCTTTACGCGTGCCATCCAGGCCGGGTCTACCTGGGTGCCCGTCCAGGTTGACGGGTCCCATTTGTTGGAGTCGTGAAGGGTGATGGTGCCGATGTGCGGGTACCAGGTAACGGGCACGCGGATGGCGCCGAAGCCAGCCTCCTTGAACATGTGGATGAGCTCGCGGGTGGTCCGGGCCTGCCCCCAGCCGGTCTCGTAATCGTTGGGGGTGCGAGAGGTGTATGCCTCAAGCCACATATTGTCAACATCGCCGCTGTTGGTGTCCAGCGTGTTGCCCAGGTTCCATCCGGCGCCCATATGAAGTACGGCGTCGGAAGCGGACTCGAAGGGGCCCGGTGCGGGAGGATCATCCGGAATGGCGGGCTGCCCGGAATCGTCGGGGACGGGATCGTCTACGGGGACATCCGGCCTGCAGCTGAATGCGAGCAGGCCTGCCAGCAGGGCGATTATGCCATAGCGGAATAATGTGAATGCAGATTCCACGGCGGCAAGATAGTCATTTTTCGGCAGAAATCTGTATCTTTGGAAAAATTGAGAACCTATGAAGCTTTTGCGTCTTCTCCTTGCGGCATCCCTTCTTGCGACGGCCGCCTCCTGCTCGGCTCCGGACAATCCGGTGGCCGGCCCCATCGGCAATCCGTACATGCCCCTCTGGGAGCACGTTCCCGACGGGGAGCCCCGCCTGTTTGAAGACCCCGACGCCCCCGGCAAGTACCGCGTCTACGTAACCGGCTCGCACGACACGCGCTTCGACAGCTACTGCGGGCAGGACGACCGCCAATGGTCGGCACCCGTCGAGGACCTTTCCGCCTGGAGAGACGAGGGCCCCGTGTTCAGCTATCGCCATAACGGGTTCTCCAGCACGATGTACGCCCCGGACCTTGTGGAGGTCAACCGCAGGGACGACGGCACCCGCAAATACTACCTCTTCCCCCACTCCCTCATGTTCTACCCTATGGTATGCGTGGGAGACCGGCCCGACGG
Organism: Bacteroidales bacterium; assembly: GCA_017616595.1. Lineage (GTDB taxonomy): Bacteria > Bacteroidota > Bacteroidia > Bacteroidales > UBA932 > Cryptobacteroides. The sequence goes on along the minus strand of JAFZXV010000166.1, from coordinate 11,184 downwards.
CCCGTTCGAGCCACTCAATGTAAAAGACGGTCAGACGCTGCCGGGCAGCTTCGTAGGATTCGACCCGGGGGCGCTCATAGAAGAGGTTGACGATCCGGCAGACCCGGACTACGGCATAGGATTCCGCGCCTACGTGGCCTGCGGCATAATCAAGTCCTTCGGCTCCGAGCTGGACCAAGCCACCATGTATTCCCCCCGCCGCGGTACGCCCGACTGGCCTTTCCTCATCCCCTCCCAGGTAGAGCTGATGCTCAAAGATGCCCGGGAAGACGAGCTCACGGAGCAGCAGAAGCAGTTCTGCGAGTGGGGCGGGATTACGTCGGAAGACAAGATAGAATTCCAGGCAGTGGCGGAAGGGGCAGACCTGGAAAGCTTCAGCTTCTTTGAGGCGTCGTCGTTCCGCAAGGTCGGCAACAAGTACGTCTACATCTACAGCGGCCACTCAGGCCCGGAATACGGCCTGCCCAGCGACAACGCCAACCTGCGCTACGCCTATGCAGACTCGCCCCGCGGGCCTTGGAAGCCCGGCGGCGTGCTTGTGGACGCCCGCGGCATAGTTCTGTCCTGGGACGGTTCGTGCCTGATGGAAAGCTTCGGCCACAACAACACCCACGGTTCCCTGCTGGAAATCAACGGCCAGTGGTACGTATTCTATCATCGCGCCCCCAGGGGCTTCGGCTACGCACGGCAGGCGATGGTCGCACCCGTTTCCGTAGAGGTGTCCGACATTCCCGTTTCCGAGGGCGGCACCGTGCGTATAACCGCGTACGATCCGTACAAGGGTGCCTTTACCGTTAAAGCGGCCAACGGTTGCGAATACACCGGCGCCGAGGTCACTTCGGAAGGATTCTGGATCTACGGCCTGCCGCCGTACAGGTACTACAGCGCCGGCTATGCATGCCTCTTGTCCGACCCCGGATCGCTCAAAGACAGCTGGGACGTCTGGGACAACCGCATGGATGTTGCCGGGTTGCATAACGGAGACTTCCTCGGATTCAAGTACTTTGCCCTCGGCGGCCTCAAGAAGGCTCCCAAGGGGCTGCGCGCCTTCTCCGGGCTAAAAAAGGAATCGCAGTTCAACATTTTCCTGGCGTCGCATACAGCGCGGGAATTCTGGGTTTCCGTGTGGCTGGACGGCCCATGGGAGGGAGGCGCTTATAACGGCACCTGCATCGCCAACATCAGGATTCCCCCTCGCGCAAGTTCAGAGATAACCCGCTACAGCGTCCCCGTGGACGTTCCGGACTGGGCGCTCGAGGGCAAGCATGCCCTGTTCATCACGGTGGGCGGACCGCTCGATCAGGAGATATGCGACATCGCCGGATTCGGGTTCTCCCGCAAAGGGGAAACGATGGAATTCCCGCAGCCGCCTACGGTTAAGATGTATGCCGCCGGGGCAGCTCTGGAAATGCCCTCCCACCCCATCTGGACAACAGACCGGAACGGCCTGACCGACTGCACCAACTACGAGGTGCTTCTGCCGGAAGGAGTTGGGTTTGAAGATGTTACGGTAGAGACAGACCCTGCGGTCTCTGTAGAATCCGATGCGGCAGCCAGGGCCATCCGCTGCACTTGGAACGGCAAGACCAAGACTTATCTCATAAAGTAGTATGACGCGCGAGAACGAGCTTACTGTTGTCACCCTTGTGGGGAGCTTCGGCAACCTGGTGCTGCTCACGTTCAAATTCGTGGCCGGCATAGTTGCGGGCAGTGCGGCAATGGTAGCCGATGCAGTGCATTCCCTGTCGGACTTCCTCACCGACCTTATCGTGCTGGTGTTCGTACGCATCGGCGCCAAGCCCCAGGACGAGTCGCACGACTACGGGCACGGCAAGTTCGAGACGTTGGCAACGCTGTTTGTGGCGCTGGCGCTGGTGGGAGCGGCAATCGGCATCATAGTATCCGGGGCTCTCAAGATTGCCCGCTGGATACAAGGAGAGACGCTCGAGACGCCGGGGATGCTGGCTCTGTGGGCTGCGCTCCTGTCCATCGTCGTAAAGGAAATCCTCTACCGGTACACCGTTGCAAAAGGCAAGAAGCTGGAGTCGCCCGCGGTAGTGGCGAACGCATGGCATCACAGGAGCGATGCACTGTCGTCCATCGGCGCTGCCATAGGCATCGGCGGCGCAATCCTGCTGGGGCAACGATGGGCGGTGCTGGATCCGCTGGCCTCCATTGTGGTTGGCGCGATGCTCGTCAAAGTGGCGTGGGACCTGCTCAAGGTCAGCACCGGCGAGCTTACGGACAAGTCGCTGTCGGCAGAGACCGAGCGGGAGATAGAAGACATCATCCACAGCTTCCCCGAGGTGAGCGAGCCGCACAACCTGCGCACACGCCGCATCGGCAACCGCATTGCCATAGAGGCACACGTGCGCATGGAGGGCGATATGAGCCTGCGGCAGGCTCACGACATCGTGAGCGCAATCGAGCACAAGATCAAAGACCGCTTCGGCAAATCCACCCTCGTCACCATCCACATGGAGCCGAAGGGGTAATCAATATTATGAAAAAGACACTCTTACTATTCCTTGCCCTGGCACTGGCTGCCGGATGCGCACAGAAGCAAGCCGGCCAGCTCCGCAACGGAGACCTCATATTTGTGGGCCTTCCGCTGGACTATGATGCCGAGGGCGGCTCGATGGATGCTGCAATCGCCTCTGCCACAGGCACTCCCGGCGAGCTCAACCTGATTCACGTTGCCATTGCGGAGGTAAAGGCAGACAGCGTCTGGATCATAGACGCAACGATACGCCGCGGCGTAGACCGTCACCCGCTTGACACCTTCCTCACAGACTTCACGCTCCGCGACGGCTCGCTGCCGGAGTTCATCATCAAGCGAGTCAAGGGCGTAGATGCAGATGCCGCCGTCGCCAGGGCCATCACCTACTGCGGCCGCGGCTACGACACCTGCTTCCTTCCCGACAACGAAGAGCAGTATTGTACCGAGTTGGTGCAGAATTCGTATCTGGACTCGGAAGGCAAACCCGTCTTCGAGAGCGCCCCGATGAACTTCCTCGCCTCAGACGGCACTATGCCCCCTTACTGGGAATGGCTCTTCGGCCTCCTTGGAATGGATGTCCCTCAGGGCGTCCCCGGAACCAACCCCCAGGATATGTCCAAATCCCCCCTGCTCGAGACTGTAGACGCCGAGCTCCAAGGCCGATGAAGCGGAGGTCTTTCATCAAAGGCGTAGCTGCAGCAGGCGCGGCATCGCTTCTTCCAGCTGGCACGGCGGTATCGCTCCTCCAAGGGTGCGAGAAGCCGCACAGCGCCGCCGGATGGGACTTTGACGAGCTTATAGACCGATCCGGGACCTGGAGCATCAAGTACGGCAGGGCCGGCGAGGGCAGCTATGCAATGTGGATTGCCGATATGGACTTCCGCACGGATCCGGCCGTCAGCAATGCCCTACGCGAGCGGCTTGAGCGCGATGTTCTGGGCTACACCTCTACACCCGACGGGTTCTTTGACGCCATCCGGGGCTGGGTGGCCCGCCAGCATCAGTGGGAAGTCCCCCGCGAGTGGATAGGCTATGCGCCCGGCGTCATCACCGCAATCAACCAGGCATACCTTGCATTCTCCCGGCCCGGCGACAGAATAATCGTCCAGCCGCCAGTATACGACCACTTCCGCCTCTATGCCGAGCGCCTGGGACGGGAAGTAGTGGACAATCCGATGCTATTCGACGGAGGGCGCTACCGGATGGATTTCGACGGCCTCGAGCGCCTGATCGACGGCAAGACCAGGCTGCTGGTACTCTGCAATCCCCATAACCCCTGCGGCATCCTGTGGGACAGGCAGACGCTCGCCCGTCTTGCAGAAATCTGCGAGCGCCGAGGCATTATCGTCATATCCGACGAGATTCACGCCGACCTCGCTCTCTACGGGCGTACCCACATTCCGTTCTGCAGCGTGAGCGACGCAGCCGCAAGGATTGGCCTTATCTTCAGCGGTCCTACCAAGGCGTTCAATCTGGCGGGGCTGTCCGGCACGGCATATTGCATCATTCCCGATGAGCAGAAACGCGCGAAGTACCTAGGCGCCCTGAGTGCCGCCAAGCTCAGCGAGCCCTCGATTCCCACTATCGTCGCAACCATCGCCGCCTATACTTCCGGCAGTGGCTGGCTGCCGGCGCTCAAGGATTATCTCAAGGGCAACATCGACTGCATAATGGAGTTCTTCGCCCGTAACGACCTTGGTATCAGGCCAATACGCCCTGAAGCCTCTTTCCTGGTCTGGCTGGATTGCCGCACGCTTGGCCTCCCCCAGGATCAGATTATGGCCCTCTTCCGCGACAAAGCCGGCGTCTACCTCAGCAACGGCGCCTCCTACGGCACCGGCGGCGAGGGCTTCGTCCGCCTCAACATCGGCTGTCCCAGAAGTGTCCTCACCAGCGCGCTGGAAAGCATCGGAAACACCCTGTAGAACCGTTTCTGAAAACGAGTTTGGCGCAGGTCCGATTTTTCTGCCTATACCTGCGCCGCTGTATTGCGTACACTGCCGTTTTGCGGCGCCGGTCCCCCAACTTTTTTCGGACCTGCGCCAAGGGCTTCTCTACAATTGCTTTCTCAGACGCCTGGGAAGGGCCTTGCGGTTGAGGAATATGTATGTGGTGTTGAGGGTGATGTAGTCGCGGGACATATACCAGATTCCCTTGTAGAAGCCGCTCTCGCCCCAGGAATTCTTGACCATATAGTAGGGTTTGCCGCTCTCGTCTACCGCTTTGCCGTAGATGAGCATAACGTGGTCGTAGGTAAAGCGCCAGTCATCCCACTGTTCCTGCCGCAGTTGCTGCGTGGGCACGACGCCGTCGGGCAGCATCGCAAGGCCGGTACGGGTAAAGTCGCCCGATACGTCGCCGCCCCAGGCTACGGTGTAGCCGGCGTCAAGCGCCTTGTCCAGCACCTCCATCAGCTGTTCGATGGGGATGTTGTAGCTGGGCTTGAGCCTCCATTTGTACGGAGCCTCGATGACGAACCACTGGTTGAACGGATGGTGCGTGAAACTCGTAAGACTCACATAATCATTCAGATCCAGCCCGAGGCTTGCCGCAAATGACTTGGGGGTGTAGGTCTTGCCTTCGTATTCGAATGACTCGGGGCAGCGGCCGACGTATTTATCGATTACTGCCTGAACGCTGTCTTTCCAGTGCGGCTTTGGCTCTTTGTTGCGCAGCGGGGCCTGATCTTCCGTCGTAAAACGGTTCAGCTCGGGCTTGCCCTCGGCCCAGACGATGCCGCTCACCGTGCGCTCCAACTCGGGGAAGAACACTTTGAAGTTGGCGTAAGGGTCTCCCGTGAGCGAGCCCGGGGCAGGCATAGCTTCCTCGGGGCAGATACCATGGTTGCGGATAACCTCGATTACGTCGTCGCAGGAGCCTCCCTCGGAAATCTGGCTATAGCCGTGCATACGCACATAGTGTGTGGCGTTGTCCATATAATCCTTGCTGACTACGAACATCTCGCAGAGGTCGTAAGTCTTGCCTGTCTTTCGCAGGATTTCGCTCTCCAGGAATCCGATTGTGCCGTAATCCCAGCAGGTGCCGCTGCGGTACTGATTCTTGATACTTGTAATCGGCAGTTCCTTGACCGTCTTGAAGGTCTTGGCGTCCTGTGCCGGGGCGCTCACCGCAATCAGCACAAGGGCTGCTATAGTCAAAACTCTTTTCATATCGCTATTGCGTTTATTATGGACCTACGCTATTCCGCCAGCTCGCGGAAAAATTTCAGCACCGCTTTGGCGGCATCTACGCTGCCGTCGCGGCGGGGAGGCTGCCAGCCCTCGGGACGATTCTCAGGAGCACCTTCCGGCCTGCCTTCCGGGCGCCAGCCCTCGGGACGACCTTCCGGTCTCCCCTCTCTGCGGGGGCGGAAAGCCTCCTCTCCGTAATAGCCGCGGAGGAAACGGCCGGCGCTACTCCATATGGTGTGGATATAGCCCTGGAGGTGAACGGCGGTCTCTTCCGGAGCCTGGGATCGGAACTTGATCATATCCTGGACCTGCTGCAGGGAGATGTCGGCATCCTTGTAGCCGCAGCTCACCACGGGCAGGCCCTTCATCGCAAAGTATATGGCGCTGAGGTCGGCCCTCTCGTAGTGCCAGTCGCAGATGAGGATATCCTTAGGGATCATATCTATTGCGCGCCAGGTGTCGTTGTAGCTGGCCTCCCACTCGCCGAGGCCAGTGGTGCGGCCGTCCAGGAGACGGTCTCCCCAGATCATCATCTGGCGCCCTTTTTCAGCAAGATGGTCGTGGATGACGGTTACCTCCCCGGCAAACAGTTCCGACTTGTCTTTGCCGTGGCAGCGGGGGCACTCGTCCTCTCCTATATAGAATACCTCGTCCATTCCGGCGTGGAAGGCATCTGCCTGAAAGGCGTCGCATATCTCGTCAACGACCTCAAACACAACCTTATGCACGTCCGGGTGCAGCGGGCAGTAGCTTTTGCAGTACAGGCCATATGGATTGGGCCATTTGCTGTAATACTCGGTCTTGACGGAAGGGTTTTCGTCAAACTGGGGATATTCCCTGAGCAGGGCATAGGTCTCTTTTGCCCAGGACTGATGGCCCAGCAGATTGACCTGCGGCACCAGGCGGATGCCGTGCTTGCGGCATACGGCCACCAGTTTGTCTGCATCGGCCTTGGTAAGCGGATTCTCGTCCCTGAGTTCCGGATGAGACTCGTACGCATAGTTCCAGTCTACGCGAAGGATGAGCAGGTTTACCTTTGCGGGGGCAAGCTCCTCGTCTATGAAGCGCACGAACATATCCACCCCTCTCTGGTTGGGAGCCTCGATGGCGAAACCGCGCACAGGAAGCTTACTGTCTATATCTTGGGCGGCAGCAGAGAAGCATAGGACCGCCAGGGCCGTTAAAAGGATCATTAACTTCTTCATAATGCCAAAGATAAGATTTATTTGCGCTATTGGGGTAACTATATCGGGAAATATCTGTATTTTTGAAGCAAGGAAAAGAAAACACAAACGATAACCTATATGAAGCACCTCGCATCATTAATCATTTCGGCTGCCGTCCTTTGCAGCTGCTGCGGCAATGCAGAACTCGCCCGCGTGGCATCCGGAAACCCTATCATCCCCGTGCGGGAAACAGGCAATCCCACAGTCGCATGGCTTACAGACTACTTTCCCAGCCTGAACCTGGAAGCCATCGGCCCAGTGAGCGTAACAGGCGGTTACGACAACTATTCGGTAGACAACGGCGTACTCACCCTCTACGGTCAAACCAACCGTATCGGGGTGCTCAGCATAGGAGAGGGCAAATGCCAGGCGAGCGTTCCCATCCTCCCTAAACTTACTGTAGTGCAAGGGCTTACGACAGAAGAGCCGGAAGAAGGCAAGATCATAATCAGAACAGCTGTGGACCCGGTAGAGTTCTTGTGCTTTGTGCAGAACAGGCTGTTGCCGGCAGACGCCGTAAAGAAAATAGACAAAGACAAGTATGCCTTAGCCATCAAGGACCTTCCAAAGATTAAAGGCCGCAGCTACCTGCGCGTTTACGCGTCTGACCGCAAGGTGCTTCTCAACGACCTGCTCATCCCGCTGAACAACGGCAAGCCCGTTATGGATGCCAAGGCCCTCAACCGCCACGACCCTCACGCCCAGGTGCTCTACAGCGTGCTGGTAGACCGCTTCTACGACGGTGAACCGGCCAACGACGCTCCCCTCAACAGGCCCGACGTAGACCCGCGCGCAGACTACATGGGCGGAGACCTCAAAGGCATCACCATTAAGATAGAGGATGGCTTCTTCGACAGCCTCGGCGTCAACACCCTTTGGATATCCCCCATCACCCAGAACCCTACGGACGCCTGGGGCCAGTATCACAACCCGGACACCAAATTCTCCGGCTACCACGGCTACTGGCCAATTTACAACACCAAGATAGACAACCGTATGGGCACCGACGCGGAGCTCAAGGAACTCCTCGCCACGGCGCACAAGCACCGGATGAACGTCATCCTGGACTATGTGGCCAACCATATGCACATCAACTCCCCTACCCTAAAGGCGCATCCGGACTGGATTACTGACAGCCTGCTGGCAGACGGCCGCCGCAACTTCGAGCTTTGGGACGAGGCTCGCCTCACAACCTGGTTCGACAAACACATCCCCACCCTGGACCTGGAGCGCCAGGAGGTTTGCGAGGCAATGACGGACACCGCCCTCTACTGGGTGCAGAACTACGACTTCGACGGCTACAGGCACGACGCCTGCAAGCACATCCCCCTGGACTACTGGCGCATGTTCACCCGCAAGATGAAGACCCGCTTCCCCGACAGACCGCTCTGGATGATCGGAGAAACCTACGGAGACAACGAGCTCGTGGGCTCCTATGTAAAGACCGGCATGTTGGACGCCCAGTTCGACTTTAACATCTACCACACCGCCATAGACGTGCTCGGCAGGCCTGACGTGCCCATGACGCGCCTGGCAAACACCATAGACGAGTCTCTTGCAAGCTACGGTGCGCATCACACCATGGGCAACATTTCCGGCAACCACGACAAGACGCGCTTCATCTCCCTGGCCGGCGGCGCAGTCAGCTGGGACGAGGACGGCAAGGCCGCAGGCTGGAACCGCAAGATCGGCGTAACGGCCGACGGCGACCCCGATCGCGAAGCAATCGCCTTCCGCAAGGCCCTGCTGCTGGAGGTCATCAACCTCACCATCCCCGGCGTGCCCTGCATCTATCAGGGCGATGAATACGGCCAGGCAGGCGGCAACGACCCGGACAACCGCCGCATGATGCGCTTCGGCGGCCTCTCAGAGAACGAACAGTGGCTGCGGGACCAGACCGAGGAACTCATCCATATGCGCCGCAGCTGCATGCCTCTCCTTTATGGAGACTACCAGCGCATCTTCGTCAACGACAGCATTCTGCTCTTCTCCCGCAGTTATATGGGAGAGGCCGTGGTCGTTGGCATAAACAACAGCCCGGAGGACGTTTTCGTGAGCGTCGGAGGCCAGCGCTTAGAAGTACCCGCTTACGGCTACTGCATTTATTAAACGATTGATTATATGAAACATATAGGACTGGTTCTGTCTTGCCTGCTGCTCCTCGGATGGTCCGTTGCAGCGCAAACCTCACGCGAAGAGCTCCTTTCCCATATTGAGCTTACGGCGGGCAATTACGCCAATTATCCCGTGCCCACCGGGCACCTTACACCGGCGCCCGCAGGTTATGAGCCCTTCTACATAAGCCACTACGGCCGCCACGGAGCGCGCTACCAGACCAGCGACAAGGCCTTCCGCCGGCTCACCCATCAGCTGGACACCGCCTTGTCCATCGGCCTTCTTACCGAGTACGGCAAAGACGTCCGCAACAGGATTATACTTGCAGCGGCCGACGCCAAAGACAGGGCCGGAAAGCTTACCGCACTTGGCGGGCTGCAGCACAAGGCCATCGCAAAGAGGATGTACGGCAACTACACCGCCCTGCTGAGCCAGCCGCTGGAAGTTTACGCCAACGCATCCACTTCCGGACGCGTAATCCGCAGCATGGAGAACTTCTGCGAAGAGCTGAAGGACCTGAATCCCAACTTGTCCATCAAGATGGACGCCCGTGAGGAAGACCTCTGGTACATCAAGGCCAACAAGACCATCGTCGTGCCGGACAACGACACCGACGGTCCCCTGTACAGCAAGCTCAAGAAGTTCAGGCAGAAGATGATGGCCTGGACGCCGCAGATGGAGGCTATGTTCACGGACCCGGACCGGGCCAGGAGTTTCATAGACGCATACACATTTGCAGACGATCTGTTCAACGTGGCCGCCGACATGTACTGCCTGCCGGAACTCAGGTTAAGTTTCAACGACCTTCTTGGAGAAGACGGGATGATAAACGGATTCCGCTCCTACAATGCCGCCTGGTGCCTTTGGGAGGGCCTGATGCCCGGTGCCAAGAAGAGCTACTACCGCGTCTATCCCCTGCTCCAGAACTTCCTGGACGAGGCTGATGCGATGATTGCGTCCGGAGGCAGCGGCGTGCGCCTGCGCTTCGGGCACGACAGCGTAGTGCTGCCCTTTGCCTACGTGCTGGGATTCCAGGAGGCCACAGGTGCCACGGACGATATGGAAGACCTGCACAACCACTTCTCCATCTTCCGTCTTATTCCGATGGGGGCAAACATCCAGCTGATATTCTTCCGCAAAGGCAAATCCAAGGATATCCTGGTCAAGTTCCTGATGAACGAGAACGAGACCTCCATTCCCGTCAAGACCGACTGCTACCCCTACTACCACTGGAAGGACGTGAGCGCCTATTACCGCAAGCTCATAGAGTCCGCCCACCTGACCTACCAGAACCGGTAGATATCATCAAAACCGTGCTCCGCAGGGCTCAGGCGTCGGCAAAGGTCTTGCCGTCGCTCAGGGTGATGCGGAGTTTAGTGTACTCGCTGTGGAAGTCGTTCTGCAGACGGTCCAGGTAGCGGGCGCTCTCCCACTTGCACATTGGAAGGTCGTGAAGGAGGTAGTTGCCGCAAGCCTCGGGACGGGTGGCAGGCACCTCCGTCTGAGTCAGTATCCATTTGAGGCAGTCTATCGTAAGACGGCGCATATCCTCAACAGTGTATGAGCCCGTCATGATGATATACATTCCTGTGAGACAGCCCATCGGGCCAACGTAAACCACATCTTCTTTTACTTCTGAATTGCGGAACCATGTTGCCATGAGATGCTCGAGGCTGTGAATGGCCGCAGGTGCCATCGCAGGCTCCGCGTTTGGTTCCGTGATGCGCAGGTCGAAGGTGGTAAAACCCTTATCTTCCCGGGATACGTATATGCCCGGTTTGAGATGGGTATGGTCGATTGTAAAGCTCTGTATTACTTCCATTTATCTAAAACTATTTCCTATAGTCTTGCAAAGATACCATTATTTTGCGTCATATGCTCGAAGTTTTATTGTATATTTGCATGATAAGAAATAGTGTGAGATCACATATGAAAAGAATCTTCTCCATTCTGTTAGCAGCCGTTGCTGCCATGGTTATGCTCACCGGCTGCGTTGAGCCGGTAAACCCGGAAGACAACAACGAGCCTGAGAACCAGAATCCGGTTGATCTGGAAGACCTTACCTGTACAGTGAGTCAGGACGGGGACGGCATCTTTGACAGCAGCCCCACGTTCACGATGCACGTTAAGAATCCTAACGCCGTTGAGGTGG
>JAFZXV010000165.1 GCA_017616595.1 Bacteroidales bacterium | reverse complement strand
TGCGGGGAAATCCATCTTCAGGAGGCGCCAGGCCTGCACCGTGAGGTCTTTCATCGGGTCCCATGGCCGGGCGCCGCCAAAATCTATCAGTATGCTGGTATGCGCCGCAGGCTCTATGCTGAGCACATCACTAAATCCGTAGTAGGGGACGAAGAGGGTCTCCAGGTCGTGGAACCCGTCATCCCTGCGCCTCAGCACGTTAAGGCCGATGTTAACCTTGGTGCAAGTCTGGATTGTCATACGAGCCTGTTGAGTATGGGGGCGAGGAAAGCTTCCACCTGCATCGCGCGTGCCTCCGCCTCCGGAATGCCGCGGCTGCGCATGTAAAACAGTTCTTCCGGGTTGAGGTAGCCCGTGGTGGCGCCGTGCGAGCATTTGACGTCATCGGCGTAAATCTCAAGCTGCGGACGGGCCTCGGCGGTGGCGGAATCGGACAGCAGCAGGGTGCGGCTCTCCTGCACGGCGTCGGTATGGATGGCGCCGGGGGCGACGTACACGAGCCCGTCGAAGGAGGCGCGCGCCGAGCCGCCGACCACGCCCTTGAAGAGTTGGCGCGATGTGCACCCTGGCACGTTATGGCGCACGGTCACCTTGAGAGAGACGTTCTCGGAGCCGTTGCAGCGCCAGCCGCCGGCAAGGTCGAGCGAGGCTCCGGGGCCGTCGAGGCTCACGGTGAGGTCCAGCGCGCAGTCCGTGCCCTCGGGCACGAAGAGCGTCAGGCGCATCGATTCACCCTCGGCAAGGCGTATGTCGGACGGAACCGCGTCGCGGCCGATTATGTAGGTCTTATCCATCGATGCTGTCGTAGCCTTGGGTTTCTATGCGGTCTACCAGCTCGCGCCCGCCGGTAAGGACGATGCGGCCGTTCTTGAGCACGTGCACCACGTCCGGCACGATGTATTCCAGCAGCCGCTGGTAATGGGTGATGACTATGGAGGCCGTCTGCGGCGTGCGGAGGGCGTTCACGCCGTCGGCAACGATGCGGAGGGCGTCAACGTCCAGGCCGGAGTCGGTCTCGTCCAGGATGCTGAGGGTGGGCTCGAGCATGGCCATCTGGAATATCTCGTTGCGCTTTTTCTCGCCGCCGGAGAAACCTACGTTGACATCGCGCTTGGCAAATTCGCCCTTCATCTGAACAAAGGCCATCTTCTCCTTGAGGAGCCTCAGGAACTCCGCCGGCTTGAGCTCCGGCTGTCCGGCTGCCTTGCGACGTGCGTTCAGGGCGGCTTTCATAAAGTTGTTGATGCTCACGCCCGGAATCTCCACCGGATATTGGAAGCTGAGGAAGATGCCCGCCCAGGCGCGCTCCTCGGGGGCGAGGGCCAGCAGGTCGCGGCCGTCGTAAGAGACGGAACCTGCGGTAACTGTGTAGTCCGGCCGCCCGGCGAGCACTGCGCTGAGCGTTGATTTACCGGCGCCGTTGGGCCCCATTATGGCATGAACCTCGCCGCGGCGTATGGTAAGGTCTACCCCGCGGAGTATCTCCCGCCCTTCTATCCCGGCGTGCAGGTCTTTGATTTCCAGTAATATATCACTCATTTGCGTTGAATTTTCTTTTCCAGCTAACCAGCGACCAGATGCCGTTGGCAAGGTAAAGTGCACTGACTATCGGCATAATATACAGCCCTGCGCTGATGTAAAGCGCGATGTTGGCAATGTTGACTATCATCCACATAATCCAGCATTCCCAGTACTTGCGTGCGCTGAGGAACTGCGCCACGAGCGTCGCCATCAGTATATACGAATCCAGCCACGGGGAAGGGTCGGGGCCGAAGACGTCCGGCCAGCGCTCCGGCAGCCACTGCAGGGCCTTTGCCCAGAGGGCGCCCACCAGCACTACCACCGTGAACAGGTTGACCCATTGCCACAGCTTCATTTTGCCTATGCGCAGTTCTCCGGCGCTGTTCTTCTCTTCTTCTTTGGGGTGGGTCCAGCGCCAGTGGCCGTATGCGTTTATGGCAAATGCCACCGGCTGGATGAGCATGGCGCTGTACAGGTGCTGGTGCCAGAAGAGGGCAAAGAGGAATATGTTGTACACATATCCCACCCAGAAGTTGTATTTGGAGCCGCGGCCTGCGAGGAATACGCAGCTCAGTCCGAGCACGGCCGATACTATCTCTACCCAGCTCATCCTACGGTCCCCTCCAGAGACAGGCTTATGAGTTTCTGCGCCTCAATGGCAAACTCCATGGGCAGGCGGCTGAGCACCTCGCGGGCGTATCCGCCTACTATCAAGGCAGTTGCATCTTCCGGGCCTATGCCTCTCTGGCCGCAGTAGAAGAGCTGGTCGTCGGAAATCTTGGAGGTGGTAGCCTCGTGCTCGACCACCGCCTGCGGGCAGCGGTTGAGTATAACGGGGAAGGTGTGGGCTCCGCAGTCGGGGCCTATCAGCAACGAGTCGCAGCTGGAAAAATTGCGCGCACCCGTCGCTCCGGGGTTCACACGCACGAGCCCGCGGTAGCTGTTCTCCGAGTGGCCGGCGCTGATGCCCTTGGACACTATGCGGCTGCGGGTGTCGCGCCCGATGTGGATCATCTTGGTGCCCGTGTCGGCCTGCTGGCGCCCTTTGGTCATCGCCACGCTGTAGAACTCGGAGGAGCTGTGGTCTCCGAGGAGTACGGTGGAAGGATATTTCCAGGTGATGGCGGAACCCGTCTCCACCTGCGTCCAGCTCAGGTGCGAGTTTTCTCCGCGGCACAGGCCGCGCTTGGTTACGAGGTTGAGGATGCCGCCGCGGCCCTCGGCGTCGCCGGGGTACCAGTTCTGCACGGTGCTGTATTTGACGTCGGCGTCTTTTTCTACGATTATTTCCACCACGGCGGCGTGGAGCTGGTTCTCGTCGCGCATGGGGGCGGTGCAGCCTTCCATATAGCTGAGGCGGGAGCCCTCGTCGGCAACGATGAGGGTGCGCTCGAACTGCCCCGTACCGGCGGCGTTTATGCGGAAGTAGCTGCTGAGCTCCATGGGGCAGTCTACGCCTTTGGGGATGTAGCAGAAGGAGCCGTCGGAGAAGACTGCCGAGTTGAGGGCGGCAAAGAAATTGTCTCCGGCGGGCACCACGGTGGCCAGGTACTTGCGCACCAGGTCCGGATGCTCGCGCACTGCCTCGGAGAAGGAGCAGAAGATTATCCCCTTGTCTGCCAGCGTCTTACGGAATGTGGTGGTAACGCTCACGGAGTCGAACACAGCATCCACCGCCACTTCTTTGGACTTGACGCCGGCCAGCACCTCGCGCTCCTTGAGGGGGATGCCCAGCTTGTCGAAGGTGTCCATCAGGGCGGGATCTATTTCCGTCGGGCGCTCGCTGTCTTTCTTGGGCGCGGCGTAGTATATAATGTCTTGATAGTCGATTTTGGGCAGCTTGAGGTGGCCCCAGTGCGGCTCGGGCATGGTCTGCCACTTGCGGAAGGCGTTCAGGCGGAAGTCCAGCAGCCACTGCGGCTCCTGCTTGATGCCGGAGATGAGGCGGATGATGTCTTCGTTGAGCCCCTTGGGCACGTACTCCTGCTCGACTTCCGTTACGAAGCCTTCTTTGTATTCCTGGTTGGACAGTTGCTGCAGGAGGTCGTTCATTTCGTGGCGTTTTTTATAAGTTGTTGATACTCAGATGCTTCTCAATCTCCATGGCGCGGTTTTACGCCAGGGAGATTCAGTTGTTGCTGATACTCAGAGGATTACATTTTACGGTTGCCGGGGAGGGGGAATCTGCCAGGCATCGGGCCGTTGCCGCGGCCAGGCGGGCGTTGTTGAGCACCAGCTGGATGTTGGAGGCGAGGCTGTCTCCGCCGGTTATGTCTTTGATGCGGGCGAGCAGGAAAGGAGTGGTCTCCTTGCCGCGTATGCCCTTGGCCGCGGCCTCATCGAGCGCCTGCGCTATTGCGGCATTGATGCGCTCAGGGTCCATGGAGTACTCTTCCGGGATGGGATTGGTCACGAGCATTCCGCCCTTCAGCCCCATATCCAGCTTGGCTTTGAAGGCGCTGGCGAGCTCTTCAGGCGTATCTAAGCGATAGTCCACCTTGAAGCCGCTGCGACGCGTGTAGAAAGCTGGCAATTCCTCTGTGCCATAGCCGATTACGGGCACGCCTTTGGTCTCCAGGTATTCCAGCGTGAGGCCCAGGTCCAGGATGGATTTGGCGCCGGCGCAGATTACCATAACGGGGGTCTGTGCCAGTTCTTCCAGGTCTGCGGATATGTCCATGGTGGTTTCTGCACCGCGGTGCACGCCGCCTATGCCGCCTGTGGCAAACACCTTGATGCCCGCCATTGCGGCAATTATCATCGTAGTGGTGACAGTGGTGGCGCCGTCCTGCTTCTTGGCCACGAGAACCGGCAGGTCCCGGCGGGAGGCTTTGGCAACCTCGCGCCCTTTCTTGCCGAGGTGCTCTATCTCGTCCGGCGTGAGCCCGGCCTTGAGTCGGCCGCCTATTATTGCGATTGTGGCGGGCGTTGCCCCGTTGTCGCGTATGGTCTGTTCTACACGCAGTGCCGTCTGTACGTTCTGCGGATAGGGCATTCCGTGCGATATTATTGTAGATTCCAGTGCTACCACGGGGCGGTTTTCCCTCAGCGCGGCCTGCACTTCAGCAGAGATGTCTAAATACTTGTTCATTATGAGGTTTATTTTGCGGCGAGCTCGCGGATGCGGTCGCTCACGGGGTTGGGCGAACTCATCGCGAACTGCGCGCACTGCTGGCCGAAGTTGGCGGCGTCAACCGGGTTGGCGTCGGGCCCGCAGTGTACTATGCCGGCAAGCAGGGCGTCTCCTGCGCCGGTTGTGTTGACTATTCCCTTGGCGGGGAGGGGAGGGACGGGCGTAACCACGCCGTCTTCTATTATTTCCAGGCCCTCTGAGCCAAGGCTGACGTACAGCCTGCTTACGCTGGCAAGGCCCGATTTGCCGAGCACCTCCGCCTCAAGCCTGTTGCACTTAAGGGTGATGGGGCCGGTGCCGGGGAGCCGCTCCACAGAGAGGGCGAGCCGCAGGCGCGGAACTTTCGCGGACGATACTGCGTCTATGTAAAGCGGTGGTATGCAGCAGCTTACAAGGAGGCTGAGGGTCTCTGCCGGGAGATTTGTATCTGCCACCACGGCATCTGCCTCGTTGATGGCATGGAGGCGGGCCTCCAGCCAGTCCGGCGTCATACGGCCGGTGATGGCCATATCGGATACGCCGCCGAGGAGCTCTCCGTCCGTGCCGTTGAGGCTTACGAAGCAGGCGTTGCGGGCGCCGGAAGAGGTCTTGCTGAGCTTGAGGTTGAGGCCGGCGGCGAGGCAGCTCTCGCGCAGCATGCGGCCAAAGCCGTCGTCTCCGAAGATGGTTACGAGGCGTACGTCATCGCCCAGAAGCGCCAGGTTGTGGGCGATGTTGCGGCCCACGCCGCCGGGCGCCACGGTAACGGTTCCGGGATTGGAATCTCCGGCAACAAAAAGGCCCGCAGCTCTTGCGCTGATGTCTACATTGGCTCCGCCGATAACACAGATTTTCATATTACTTCTGCTTGATACATAATCCCTTAAGCGCACACTCCCCGCAGTGGATGCTCTTTCCGGCGCGCCTGCGCCGGTGTATTCCGAACACCGCCGCCGCCGCTCCCGCAGCCACGACCGCTATCACAATTGCGCTTGCCAGGTTCATCCTACAAATATATAAAGAATCCCGTACTGTTGCAAATCCCCCCCCTTCCCCCTCCGCGACAGGACGCTGGGACCTCTCACAATCCCGTCGCTGGGCGTTTTGCTGCTTCTTTGCCCCTTCCCCCTCCGCGACAGGACGCTAGGGCCTCTCACAATCCCGTCGCTGGGAGTTTTGCTGCTTCTTTGCCTCTTTTTCCTCCGCGAAAGGACGCTGGGGCCTCCCACAATCCCGTCGCAGGGCATTTTGCTGCTTCTTTGCCTCTTTTTCCTCCGCGAAAGGACGCTGGGACCTCTCACAATCCCGTCGCGGGGCGTTTTGCTGCTTCTTTACCCCGTTTCCCCTCCGCGACGGGACGCTGGGACCTCTCACAATCCCGTCGC
>JAFZXV010000164.1 GCA_017616595.1 Bacteroidales bacterium | reverse complement strand
TCAGGTGCTCTACCAACTGAGCTAAGGAAGCATTTATTTCAAACGAACACTCGTTCACTTTTGTGACCCGTTCGGGGCTCGAACCCGAGACCCCAACATTAAAAGTGTTGTGCTCTACCAACTGAGCTAACGAGTCCTCCGTTGTTTTGGGACTGCAAAGATAGAATCTTTTCCGGAATTTACAAAATTTTTATTAATTTTTTCTTGGGTCTTTGCCAGTTATTTTTTCTATTGCCTCAAAACTGCCCAGGTCGCTCCATTCCCAGTCGGCCGCAAGGACGTAAACCTCGGAGGATTTCTCCATCACTGCGTAGTCAATGCTGATCTTCTGGCACAGCGGGAACAGTTCCGTTACGGCATCATTCTCCCCGGCCGTGCCAAAGGATTTATCCAACTCGTCCATTATGCCGCAAATCTGAGGAGCGTGGGTACGAAGTTCCGTTTCTATGGTCTTTACATTCCATACGAATATGCCCGCATTCCACCAGTAGCCGCCGTCGGCCAGATAGCCCTGGGCGACCTCCAGAGAAGGTTTTTCTTTGAATGCCAGCACCTTTACCACCTTGCCCGCTTCTGCCGGGGCGTGTATGTAGCCATAGCCGGTATGGGGAGAATCCGGCTTGATGCCAAGGCAGACTATTGCATCGCTGCCGGCGGTAAACTCCAAGGCGGTTCTTATGCTTGTGCCGAAGGCGTCCGCGTCCGGCACGTAGGCGTCTGCGGGCGTGACTACTATGTTTGCATCGGGCCAGCCGGCCTTGATCTTCCAGCAGGCAAGGGCGATGCAGGGCGCGGTATTGCGCGCCGCCGGCTCTGCAAGTATCTGGGATTCCGGGATTTCCGGTACGATTTCCTTTACAAAGTGAACGTATTCGGCAGACGTGACTACCCAGAAGACTGCATCGGGGTCTGCCGCAAGGAAGCGCTCGTACGTAAGGCGCAGGAGAGCCTTTCCGCAGCCGAGAAGGTCCAGGAACTGCTTGGGCCTCTCGGGCGTGCTGAGCGGATAAAGCCGGCTTCCGACCCCTCCCGCCATAATTACAACATGGTTGGACATATTGCAAAGATAACAACTTTTACTTACTTTTGTATGATATGAATATTCTATCAAACTACACACATATGACGCTAACCAAAAGATTTGCAGCCGCGTCGGTATCGCTGGTCGCGGCAGCAGCCTTTCTTCTAGGAGGTTGTAAGCCTTACGACGACACAGCCGTCTGGGAAAAGATCAACGACCTGGACGCCAGGCTCACGGTTGTGGAGAACACACTCAACAGCCTCAACTCCGAGGTTCAGTCCCTCAGTTCAATCGTCAAGACCCTGGAGAAAAGAGTCTACATCACCGGCATCGTGCAGGTAGACGGAGGCTATAAGATTTCCTTCTCCGACGGCAACAACTACACCCTCGGCGGCGGCCAGGCAAGCAGCAACGCCCCCATCATCGGCATTGCTGAATCCGGCGGCGTTTATTACTGGACCCAGACCATCGGCGGCAACACGAGCTGGCTTACCGATGCCAACGGCAACAAAATCCCAGTTACGGGCAGCGACGGCGCCAATGGCACCAACGGCGTCACCCCTACCCTCGGCGTGAGCGAAGACGGCTACTGGATAGTGAGTTACGACAACGGCAAGCACTTCGACTACCTGCTTGACGAGAACGGCAACCCCATCAAGGCGTCCTGCAACTGCACCTCGTTCTTCCAGAGCGTGACCTATGCCAACGGCATCCTCACCTTCGTGCTGCTGGACGGCACCGTCATCCCCATCGAGGTCTATCGCGACGACCGCATAGACAACGTCGTACCGGAAGACATCCAGGCAAAGATGTCGGACTACATCCCCCTGTACACCGGAGTAACGCCCCCCGTACTCGACAATACCTTCCTTGTACATACAATGGAAACGGTATTCTGCGAGGACTACGCCAACAACACAGGCGGCTATGCTCCGGGACATGTGGTGAACGACTGCATCATCAGGTTCAGCAATTTTGACAACAAGAAGAATCTGGTCGACTTCGAAGAGACCAACGCCAAAGGAACGGATTACTCCGAGGCAAAGGGCGCATTCGTCAGCGGCAGCGGCAATTACTTTACCGCGTATTTCAATACCGTGGGCGTAACCCAGGGAATCAATACCAGAGAAGCCCTGGTCATCTCCGGAATCATGCTTGACGGCGGAATCAAGAATCTGCACTACGCCTTCGTCATGGTAGAAAAGGGCGACGACCCCAACAAAACGCTGATGGCAGAAGGTGTCTTCCGCGTGTTCAAAGACGGCGACGGATTCAGCGAGGTGACAGAATGGACTTATGTAGACAATTCCAAGCCCAAAGGCGCAGTAGACCTCGGACTTCCCTCAAAGACTCTCTGGGCAGAATGCAACCTTGGAGCCTCCCTTCCTGAGGATTACGGCAACTATTACGCCTGGGGAGAGACCTATCCCAAGTCTACATATTCCTGGGAAACATACAGATGGTGCAACGGCAGCGAGTACTCGATTACCAAATATAACACCTCTTCTTCCTACGGGTCTGTGGACAACCTTACCACCCTTCAGCCCTCAGACGATGCCGCCTCCGTGCTTATGGGAGATAAATGGCATATACCTACCTATGCAGATTACGCAGAACTCTGCAACTCCAGCTACACCACCTGGTCCTGGACCACGAAGAGCGGCATCTGGGGCTATCTGGTAACCAGCAAGATAAACGCTGCAACCTTGTTCTTTCCGGCAGCCGGCGGCTATATGAACAGCTCGCTGTCCAGCGCCAACGATGTAGGGTATTATTGGACATCTACACTGTCCACTGACGCGTGTTCTTCTGCATTGTTCCTCAATACCGACGAGACCACAGCATCCCCCAACTATTATATAAAGCGCTACATAGGTCTGCCTATCCGTGCCGTATACTCAGATTAATTATTCATAGACCATGCTCAAACGAGTATTTATCATCGCCATTGCCGTTCTGGCATCCAGCGTCCAGCTGGCCGCACAGGCAAAGGTGAGGGATGTAGTCACAAGCGACTACAACCGCAACAGCGTATCGTTCGTGGTTATCCAGAGGGGCGATTCCAACGACTCCGCCACGTCGGCGGCTGTTGCCGCGTTCAACCCTGGAGCCAAATTCGACATCAATAACATCCGCACCAAGAGCGTCCGCATACGCAAGAGCCGCGACGAGGCCGTGCTGCAGACCGAGGTCAACGAGGCCGTGGCCGCAACCCCCTTCGCGCGCGACATCCTCGGCGCCATCTTCAACCGCGACTCCAACGGAATGATGGACGACAAGACAGTGCGCTACCGCGGCAACTACGACGCCAAAGACCAGGATGTCATCAACGCCCGTGCCGCCCGCATAGGCGAGGACGCCCTCGGAGACCTTGGCTACGCCCTTGTTAAAGGCAGTTACGTCGTGCTCGTAGACTACTACGACATAGAACGTCATGTAGACAAGAAAGGCAACGTGTCCTACTCCACCTCCGCCCGCGGCTATGCCTACCGCATCGGTCTGGACGACGGCACGATGAACGATTTTTACGAGCAGTGCTGGATTTACGACGATGACGACCAGGCCACCCGCAGCGCCAAGCTCACCGCCTTCCAGAACCTCGCCATCGATATGGTCCCCGTGGCAAGCGCATCCTCCTATTCCAGTTCGGAGACCGTGCAGGGTGCGGCCTCAAAATGCCTCAGCGGCATTGTGACCGGCCTGGAGAACAACATCTCCGCATGGGAGGTGGCAGTGGCGATTGTGGGTACCAAGCCCCTCCGCGCCAAGATCGGCACCAAGGAAGACCTCTACAACGGCGCACGCTACCGTGCTTATTCCTATACGGAAGACAACAACGGCAACCTCAAATCCGTGCCCCGCGGCTATCTGCGTGCCACAGAGATTTCCAGCAACACCGGCATGTCCATAGGAGAGACCGAGCCCAGCGAGTTCTACCAGATCTCCGGTCTTGCCAACATAGAGGAAGGCTGGACCATCAAGCAGAGCAACGACGCCCGCATAGGCGTCATGCTCGGCCCCAGGTTCGGAGCTCCCGGTTCCGTTATGGTGGGCCTGGATGCAGACTGGCTGCTTAACGTAAGCACCAACGGCACAATGCAGTACGTGCTCGGCACGCTGGCATTGGACCTTGGCAACCTCAACTATGCCCCTATCCTTATCGGTCTGGGTTACGGTTACGGATTGCATCTTACCCGCCTGTTCGAGTTCATGCCTTACGGTTTGCTTGGTCTGGACCACATCGGCGTCTCCAGCGGTGACGAGAGCAACGACCGCTTCCTGCGCGAGTCGGCGCTTGTGCTCGAGCCGGGCATAAGGCTCTGCGCCAACGTGGCATACCCCTTGCAAGTATTCTCCAAGATGGGCTTTGACGTAGTCCTGCCCCTCGGAGATTTGTACAGATATTATAACAATTACGTAGGCCATCAGACAGGCCTTGCCGTTGAATTCGGCGCAAAATGGACATTCTAATTTTCTGTTGATATGAGAAAAACACTTATGATCGCGCTCACCGTGCTGATGACAGTGTCCGCTGTGAGCGTAAGCGCCCAGAACAAAGACCGCCGCAAGTCTTTCCAGAGCTGGGACAACTACGAAATCACCACTGAGAAAGTTGGTGTAGACGGCACCAAGTTCGTCAAGGTGTGGGGCTTCGGCAAAACCGTAGACGCCGCAGTGATGAACGCCAAGGAGAATGCCGTGCACGCCTGCATCTTCAGGGGAATTCCCGGCAGCGCGACCGCAATGAGCACTCCGCCCATCTGCCCCAACCCCGACACCCTGGTCTCCAACGAAGACTATTTCCAGACTTTCTTCGCCCCCGGCGGCCCTTACCTGGCTTACGTGAGCATGACTACGGACGGTGTTCCTTCCGGTACAGACAAGCGTAAGGTCAAGGGCGGCTACAAGGTTGGCATCTATGTACAGGTTATGTACGACAACCTCAAGCGCAAGCTCGAGCACGACGGAATAGCACGCAAACTCAGTTCAGGTTTCTAGAATATGAAAAAAGCATTAGCAATTGCAGCCCTGCTGCTCGCCGTCCAGGCCATCGCCTGGTCCCAGGCGAAAAAGCCAACCATCATGGTCGTTCCGGCCGACGCGTTCTGCGAGCGCAACGGCTACGTCCAGCAGGTAGAGGCTATGGGCGCAGTCACCTCCACTCCCGACTACTCCCGCGCGATGAAGGAGAACGCCGACATCCGCACCCTCGTATCCGCCATGGCAGATTTCATGGCCAAGAACGATTTCCCCATCCAGTCCCTCGAGCAGGAACTCAAACGCATCCAGACAGAGAGCGCGGAGATGGCGATGATGATGGGCAAATCCGGCAGCGAATTCAGCGAGACGCCTCTTGAAAGGCTCCGCCGCACCGCCAAGGCAGACATCATCCTCGACCTCGACTACGAGATCCACCGCGTAGGCCCGCGCCGCCAGGTGAGCTTCAACCTCCAGGCAATCGATGCCTATTCTTCCAAGATCATTTCCGGCAACACCGGCGTGAGTTCAGATTCCAACGCACCCCTCACCTCCCTTCTTGAGGAGAGCGTGCTCAGCTTCAAGGACAACTTCCTGAGCGGTCTGCAGCACTACTTCGACGACCTGTTTGCCAACGGCCGCGAGATTACCGTCACTATCCTCCGCTACGACAGCTGCCCCTTCGATTTTGACGAGGAGGTGGAGGTAGACGGAGACGACGTAGACTTTGACGAGTGGATTGAGGAGTGGTTCCAGGACAACACCGTAAACGGCCGCTTCACCACCGCCACTAGCTCGGCCAACATGCTGCGCTTCAATCAGGTACGCATACCTCTCTATTCTCAGAACCGCAAGGGTGTAGACGTCGCGATAGACGCAGACGACTACGTAAAACCTCTTGTGAAGCTAATCAAGAAACAGCTCAACGTCCCCGTGGGAGCAACCCCTAGAGGCCTCGGAGACGTTTGGATTACAGTAGGTGACAAATAGCGTTTTACAGGTATGAAAAAGATTTTTGCCGCCATCATCATCGCCGCCGCATGCATTTCGGCCGGCGCTCAGAACAACCAGGGCAAGATGGATGACGCGGGCCGCATAGCCCTCACTCCCGTCATCCTTCCGGAAAGCTCCATCCCCCCGGCAGCAGCCAACGTGGTGCTCAACAAGCTCACGCAGATCGTCACAAAGAACGGTCTTGCAGGCAGCTGCTTCGACCCCCGCTTTATCATTACCGCCAACATGGTGGAGCTGGACCATTACGTAACGGCCACCGCTCCTCCCATGCAGGCCTACTCTTTCAGCCCCACCCTTTATTTGGGTGACGCCGCAACAGGAACGCTCTACGCCACCTGCCCGCTCGGCACCATAAAGGGAGCCGGCTCCAACGACACCCAGGCTATCATGCAGGCCGTCAAGGCCCTCAGGACCAACGCTCCCGAGATTCAGGCCTTCATAGAGACCGGCAAGACCCGCATCATCGAGTGGTACAACACCCAGATCGACTTCCTCATCAGCGAGGCCAATTCGCTCGCCGGACAAGACAAGTACGACGAGGCGATCGCCCTGCTGTACACCGTTCCCACAGTGTGCAAAGAGGCATTTGACAAGGCCATGCGCGCCGCCGAGCAAATCTTCCAGCAGATGATAGACATCCAGGGCGCACAGCTCCTCAACACCGCCACCCATGTATGGAACGCCAACCAGAGCTGGGCTGGCGCCAACGAGGCAGCAGGCTATCTCTCTCAGATCCACCCGCTTTCCAGCGCCATGCCCGGTGCAATGAGCCTCTCCGAGACCATCGCCAAGAGGGTAAAGGAACTCGACAACCGCGAGTGGAACTTTGCAATGAAGCAGTTCGACGCTTCCGTGAGCCTGGAGAGCCAGAGGATTTCCGCTATGGCGGAGGTCGGCAAGGCCATGGCAAAACGTCCCGTTAACTATTATAATATGAACAGCTTCGGCTGGTGGTGATAATATGAAAAAGTTGATAATTGCAGCCATCGCGCTGCTCTTCAGCGCAGCCGCGTTTGCCCAGGAAACCGAGTGCATAGGAAAAGAGATGGACGGCAGCCTCACCCTCCGCGTATGGGGCACCGGACGCAACCGCACCGACGCCCTCGAGCAGGCCAAGAAACAGGCCGTCTACGACGTTCTCTTCAAGGGTATAACCAAGGGCAACACCGACTATAACATGCGTCCCGTAATGACGGAGGTCAACGCCCGTCAGCGCTATCAGGACTACTTCGACATCTTCTTCATGGACAGGGGCGAATACCTCAAGTACATAAGCATGGAAGACAAGCGTGCCGGTTCTACCAGGATCAGGCGCAACTATCGGGACGTCACTGTGGGCGTTACCGTGCGTGTACTGGTGCCCCAGCTCCGTGCAAGGCTTAAAGCGGACGGACTGCTATGAGAAAGCTCATTGCAATTGCAGCCCTCGCGCTGATGATGGTTCCCGCCCTGGCCCAGAACCATACCGACTACACGCTGCCCCAGCAGCCCAAGCGCGCAAAATATGTAGACTTCCCGAGCCAGGACCAGGGCCTTTGGTTTGCCGTGCAGGTTACCCCCGGATTCGCTGATGGTTTCTTTGCCCAGGCAGATCTGATTGCAGGATACAGGGCCGGTGAGTTCTTCAGGCTGGGCGCCGGCTTGTCTCCTCAGTTCTCAGGCAACGGCCTGTCCCTGCCGGTATACCTCGACCTTCGCGGGAATATAATTTCGCAGGAGTCGCGCATGGCCGTTCCGTACTGGAGCATGGACGCCGGTTATTCCTTCCTGGCAAACAACGGCCTGTACCTTTCTCCGACCGTCGGTGTGCGCGTAGGAATGCCACGCAACGATTTCATTGCAGGTCTTACCTACATTCTCATTGCGCCGTTGGGCGCGGGAGGGCCGTACAATGCAGTCGGCCTGCGTTTAGGTTACGAGTTCTAAAAAAAAGCGTCAGGAGCATTTCCTGACGCTTTTTTTATATTTCCATGCTGTCTATCACTATCGGGATTTCCGAGCCCAGCGAGGTGGAGTTGGAGACGGACAGGATCTCGTACACTATGTAGCGGTGATGGCCGCGCCACGGCAGGGTGCCGCTGTATTCTTTGTACTTGAGTTCAACCAGCTTGCCGCTGCAGCGCATAAGGCTGTCTGCCACGGTTTTGTCTACCACGGAAAAGTTGAACTCGTTGGACTGTATGCCGTTGCCCTGGGTGGAGCCGCGGAAGCCGGTCATGATAAGACGGCCCTCGTAAGTCTTCCATACCCAGCCTTTGTGGACAATCTGGTTGAGTTCTCCGGCCTTTACGCCCTCTCCAAGCACAAAGTAGAATTTGAAGTAGAAGAAACCGGCGCCGCCAAGAAGAAGCACCATGATGAGAGTGAGGATGACTTTTGTTCCCGTTTTCATATCTATGGTTGTTTTGACTGCAAATATAATTATTTGTTTTAAATTTGCGGTCTGAAATGTCAAGTGGTAAGATATTAGCTTTCATCCTGGGCGTTTACGCCCTCCTTGCCGGGCTCTGCGCAGCCATTCCGGAAGACGGAATAGCCGTGGGTCCGGTGCGCCTCGGCTTCCCCACCCTGGCGGAGGTCAAGGAGATTTTCGTACCCGCGCCAAAGGCTCCCGAGGGCCCCTCGCCGGAGGAATTGCTTGAGCAGCGCCTCGCCGCAATACATCAGGCCGAGCAAGACACGTACGAAACCTATTTTGCAGAGAATCCCGCCCGCATACACTTTCCCGGAGACGACGTTACCCTGTTCGACGGCTTCTTCCGTTCCCTCGAGGCCGCAGGCTCAAAGCCCATGCGCATACTCCACTACGGAGATTCCCAGATAGAGGAAGACCGCATCACGTCCACTCTCCGCGAGGGCCTTCAGAGGCGCTTCGGCGGCGGCGGCCCCGGCCTGCTGCCTTTCGGCCGTCCGTATTACACCCAAAGCTTCTCCATGAGCGCCACCGCCACCCTCGGCAGGGCCATCGTCTTTACAGAAGGAGCCAAGCGCAGCAACGGAAGATACGGCGTAATGGGACAGCTCGCCAGGCTCGATTCCGCCGTCTTTACCAGCGTCTCCCCCGTCAAGAGCAACAACGCCCCGAGCCGCCGCTTCAACCGCCTTACGATGCTTGCCGGCAACGTTGGCACGCTCAACGTCAAGTGCGGCAACAAGCAGTATAAACTGGATGCGGTCTCAGACCCTTCTGGCGTGGGCCGCATAGTCATCCCCCTGCCGGACAGCAGTTCCACCGTGCGCTTCAACACCTGGGGCAGCGCCGACATCTACGGCATCCAGCTGGACGACACGCTCGGCGTGAGCGTCGACAATATCCCCATGCGCGGCTGCTCCGGCACCGTCTTTACCCGCATGAGCTCCGCACAGCTGCAGGAATACTTCAACGCCGGCAACGTGCGGATGATAATCCTCCAGTTCGGCGGCAACTCCATGCCCTACCGCAAGACCGCCAAGAGCATCTCCGAATATAAGACTCAGCTGGAGAAGCAGATACGCCACCTGCACGGCCTGGCGCCGGAGGCATCGATACTCTTCATCGGCCCGTCGGACATGTCTACCAACGTGAAGGGCAAGATGCAGACTTACCCGCATCTTCCGATGATGGTGGATTCCCTCAAGGCCGCCGCCAACAACTGCGGCGCCGCCTATTGGGACATGTACGCGGCCATGGGAGGAGAGAACTCCATGGTCCAATGGGTCAAGGCCCGTCCCCAGCTTGCCGGCAGCGACTACGTGCATTTTACGCCCAAGGGGGCAGAGGCCGTAGGCAATATGCTCCTGGAGTCGCTGATGCTCTATTACGATTACTACCTCTGGAGGAACGGACGCAAGCCGGAATGAAGCGCCTGCCCCTCATACTTTCGCTGATGCTCTGCTGCGCCTTTGCCGGCGCACAGACGCTGCCGCAGTGCGCACAGCCGGACAGTTCGCACCTGTGCATCCCCGGGAGCGGAGAGCGTATGGCACGCTTCCGGAGCAAACTGCAGAGCGTAAGGGAGTGCCCAGACAGCAGCGTAACCGTCTGGCACATAGGCGGTTCGCACGTTCAGGCGGGGTGGTTCCCGTCCCGTATCAGAAATGATTTCGACTCGCTGGGGCGATACCCGGCCGGCAGCCGCGGATACGTATTCCCCTATCCCCTCGCCCATACGAATTACGACCGCAGCTACACCGTGCGCGGCGAGGGCGAGTGGCTCGGCACACGGAGCTCCAACCCAAACCGTAACGTGCCGGCGAGCCCGCGTTACGGCATTATGGGCATTGCGGCATATACAGCCGATTCGCTTGCGGCGTTCTCCTTTGGGATGCCGGAACCTATTGTGGGGCTGCATATACTCGGGCATGCCTCAGACACCCTTGTAGAGCCGTTTGTGGTTGCCGGGGCGGACACCCTGCGCTGCGTGGCGGATACTCTGCTGGCCGGATACTATGTGCGCTTGGGCGAGCCGGTGGAT
>JAFZXV010000163.1 GCA_017616595.1 Bacteroidales bacterium | reverse complement strand
TGCCAGCAATACTGGCAACGAGCGACGACGGCTACGCCTACATCCAGCAAGACCTTGGCAGCAAGATGCTCTTCGACCTTGTATCCCAAGGGCGCGAGAGCGGCATCTACAGCTCTTACGAGACCGGCCTGCTGTGCCGCGCCATCGAACAGTTGCCCGCACTGCAGTTCCGTGGGGCCGAGGGCCTTGACTGGTCTGTCTGCTACCCGCAGCAGGCCTTCGACGCCAGGATGATAGACTTCGACCTCAACTATTTCAAATACTGCTTCTTAAAGGCTACTGGCCTGGAATTCAACGAGGTACAGCTTCAGGACGACTTCGAGCGCCTCAAGGCAGACCTCCTCAAAGACTGCGGCAACACCTTCATGCACCGCGACTTTCAGGCCCGCAACATTATGATGCACGACGACCAGCCGTGGATAATCGACTTCCAGGGCGGCCGCCGCGGGCCCATATATTACGATGTCGCATCTTTCATCTGGCAAGCCCGATCCCGCTTCCCCGAGGAGCTCAAGCAGGAACTCATCCGTACCTATCTGCGTGCCCTGCGCAGCTTCCAGGAGGTGAACGAAGACGAATTCCGCACGCGCCTGCGCCTCTTTGTGCTCTTCCGCACGCTGCAGGTCCTGGGAGCATACGGCTTCCGCGGCTATTTTGAGAAGAAGCCCCATTTCCTTGCCAGCGTGCCCTATGCGCTCAGCAACCTGCGCAACCTGCTGCAGACGCCATTCACGGATTATCCATATCTGAACGGGCTTCTCACGGAGCTCACCGGGATGCCCCAGTTCAACGAAATCCCCCAGGACAAGCGTCTGGAGGTGCATATCTACAGCTTCGCCTACAAGAAAGGCATACCTGCCGACACTACTGGCAACGGCGGCGGCTATGTGTTCGACTGCCGCTCCGTCAACAATCCCGGCAAGTACGAGCACTACCGCCAATTCAACGGCAACGACCCTGAGGTCATCCAGTTCCTGGAAGACGACGGCGAGGTGCTGGTATTCCTCGGCAGCGTCTACAAACTAGTCGACGCCCACGTGCAGCGCTTCATCGAGCGCAAGTTCACGCACCTGCAGGTATGCTTCGGCTGCACCGGCGGCCAGCACCGCTCCGTCTACTGCGCAGAGAAGCTCGCCCGCCACCTGGCCGACAGGTTCAACGTCAAGGTGCTCGTGACCCACCGCGAGCTGAATACGGAAAAGATCCTGTAGCGATGAAGGCGATGGTCTTTGCCGCGGGCCTCGGAACCCGCCTGCGCCCCATAACCGACACGATGCCCAAAGCCCTCGTGCCCGTATGCGGCAAGCCGTTGCTGTACCACACCATCCGCAAGTTGCGCGACGCCGGCTACGACGAGATTGTGGTAAACATCCACCACTTCCCGGAGCAAATACGCAAGTACCTGGCAGACAACGACTTTGGCGTCAAGATCGACATTTCCGACGAGAGTTCCGCGCTGCTCGAAACCGGCGGCGGCATCCTTCACGCCCGGCAGTTCCTTGCCGGCGGCACCGAGCCATTCCTGGTGCATAACGTCGATATAGTCTCCGACCTCGACATCCCCTGGCTCCGCGCCCAGACGCCCCCCGGTGCCCTCGCCACCCTGCTCGTCAGCGAGCGCCAGACCCGCCGCTACCTTCTGTTCGACGACGACATGCGCCTTTCCGGCTGGACGGACATCTCCACAGGCGAGGTTCGCTCGCCTTACCCCGGGCTCGACGCCTCCCGGTGCCGCCGCCTCGCCTTCGGCGGCATCCACAGCATCTCCCCCGCTATCTTCGGCGCCTTTGACGCACTCGGCTTCACCGGCCGCTTCCCCATCATGGACTTCTACCTCCGCGCCTGCGCCCGATACCCCATTTACGGAGTCTCCCCCTCCTCCCTTACCCTCGTAGATGTCGGAAAGTTGGATACGTTACCCGAAGCCGAACGCATCTGCAACTCCCTGCTTTAGCCTCATATCAATTTCGTATTTTTCGAAAGAAGCTGAAAGTCGGATATCTGTTTTTCGGAACGTGGCCGCCCGCGGCCTATGAGCGGGAGGGGCCCGCTTGCGGGAGGGACGAGGACCGCAGGTCCGAAGGTGGAGAAAAACAGATATCCGATTTCAGCGCCAATAAAAACAACCTCTGGGAAAAAATCCCAGAGGTTGAAATTTAATATTCTGATTAACAGAGTATTAGCTGACGTCGGCGCGGGCCATGGAGTCGATGTAGTACTTCTGGTGGACGAAGACGTCTTCTTTGTAAGGATTGATGTGACGCTTCTTGGAGATGCAGACAATCCAGATGATGGCTGCGATGTTGGTAACGAGCGCAAGGGCGCTGATAATCGTCATCATAGTAGGATTAGCTGCGACCACGGAAGGATCTACGGTGGTGCCGATTGCCGCAGCCTCACCGCCGGCGGCCTCGTAAAGCTGCTTGACGGTCTCTACTCCCTGAGGATACTGTACGGGCAGCACCGCCCAGTTGAACCACTGGCGGCCGTCCTTGAAGGTCTCCTGGAACAGAGGGAATACCTGTGCGAACATACACCAGATAGCCAGGGTGTTGGCGCGGTTCTGGATCCAGCCGCCGCGGTTCCACAGAAGGGCTGCCACGGTAGGGGCGAGGAGCAGGGCGACGCCGCAATACCAGCTGTGCGTAGGCAGGCAGTTGTAGGTGTAGGCGAAGTTCCAGATGTCGTAGATCACGATGTAGACCCAGGTCATGTCGGCCCAGATCATATCCT
>JAFZXV010000162.1 GCA_017616595.1 Bacteroidales bacterium | reverse complement strand
GAACTCGAGCTCGGCGACACCTGCCAATACGGATATAAGAAGCTTCGCTAAAGTGTATTGATTCAATTAAGCCGGCCCCGACAGGCCGGCTTTTTTTATCGCACAAACTCCCAGAGGACAACGCCGATGCTCACGGAGACGTTGAGGGAGTGCTTGGTGCCGAACTGGGGGATGACGAGGGAGCCGTCGGCCGCGTCGACGACTTCCTGCTGTACGCCGTCCACCTCGTTGCCGAAGACTATGGCGTAGCGGGCGCCGGGGGAGCGGCGGAACTGCTGCAACTCGACGGCGTGCTCGGTCTGCTCGGCGCAGAGGACGGTCCAGCCCTTGGATTGGAGCTCCCGCACAAGGTCGATGGTGCTGGCGCGGTGCTCCCAGGGGACGCTGTCTTCCGCTCCGAGGGCAGATTTATGGATCTCTGCACTCGGGGGCGTGGCGCAAATGCCGCAGAGCCAGATCTTGTCGGCCTTGAAGGCGTCTGCCGTGCGGAAGGCGCTGCCGACGTTGTGGGCGCTGCGTATGTTGTCCAGTATCAATACGATGCCGCTGGGAGGCAGTTCCCGGTATGCTTCGGGGCCGATGCGCCCAAGTTCTATGTTGAGAAGTTTTCGGTCGCTCATACTTGCGCAAAGGTACAAAAATTCCTATATTTGAGGACTTAATTAATAACGTATGAAACAGGATATCCAATTATTCGAACTCATCAAGAAGGAGTTCGACCGCCAGCAAAGCGGACTCGAACTCATCGCCTCAGAAAACTACGTATCAGATGACGTCCTCCGCGCAATGGGCTCTATCTGCACCAATAAGTATGCAGAGGGCTACCCCGGCAAACGTTACTATGGCGGCTGCGGGGTGGTAGACCAGATAGAGCAGCTTGCAATAGACCGCATCAAGGCCATCTACGGCGCAGAATGGGCCAATGTGCAGCCGCATTCCGGCGCCCAGGCCAATATGGCGGTCATGATGGCCGTCCTCAAGCCCGGCGACTGCATGATGGGTCTGGACCTCAGCATGGGCGGGCACCTTACGCACGGCTCTCCCGTCAATGCATCGGGTATCCTTTATAATATAGTCTCCTACGGGCTGGATCCGGAAACCGGCCGCGTAGACTACGACGCGATGGAGCGCCTCGCCCTCGAGCACAAACCCAAGCTCATCGTCGGCGGCGCATCTGCATACTCCCGTGAGTGGGACTACGAGCGCATGCGCAAGATAGCCGATTCCGTAGGCGCTTTGTTGTGGATCGATATGGCCCACACCGCCGGCCTCATCGCCGCAGGGCTCCTCAAGAATCCCGTCAAGTACGCCCACATCGTCACATCTACCACCCACAAGACCCTTCGCGGCCCCCGCGGAGGCATCATCCTGCTGGGTAAAGACTTCGACGACCCTCAGGGCCGCACGACCCCCAAGGGCGTAGTCAAGAAGATGAGCCAGATTCTCGACTCCTCGGTATTCCCCGGCGTGCAGGGCGGTCCGCTTGAGCACGTAATCGCCGCCAAGGCAGTGGCATTCTTCGAGGCCCAGCAGCCCGAGTATGTAACCTACCAGAAGCAGGTTATTGCCAACGCCGCGGCCATGTGCGCAGAGTTCATAGCCCGCGGCTACAAGGTAGTGAGCGGCGGTACGGACAATCACCTGATGCTCATCGACCTTCGCGGCAAGTTCCCCGGCCTCACCGGCAAGCTGGCGGAGAAAGAGCTCGGCAGGGCGGACATCACCGTCAACAAGAATATGGTGCCGTTCGATTCCCGCAGCCCGTTCCTCACCAGCGGTTTGCGCATCGGCACTCCTGCCATCACCTCCCGAGGCTTCGTACAGAAAGATATGGTCTATATCGTTGACCTGATTGACGCCGTGCTCACATCCGCCGCCGCGGTGGCAGACCTGCTGGCACTCAAGGAAGAGCCTACCGCAGAGCAGAAAGCAGCCCTCGCCGCTCACGACGCAGTAATTGCAGACGTACGCAAGAAAGTCAACCAGATGACTGCGGGAGTTCCCCTTAACAAGTCATAGTGACAATTTGTCACTGGCACAAACGTTGATTCTAATTATAGCGTCTCCGGTTAATCCGGGGGCGCTTTTTTGACACTAACAACATTTTTATATCATGCTTAAACCTTTAGCAGACAGAGTGGTTATCGAGCCCAAGGAGGCCGAGACCAAGACAGCGTCGGGAATCTTCATCCCCGATACGGCAAAAGAGAAACCTCAGCAGGGCACTGTAGTGGCCGCCGGCCCAGGCAAGAAAGACGAGGCAATGGAGGTCAAAGTGGGAGATGTGGTTCTCTATGGCAAATACGCCGGCACCGAGGTAACCGTCGAAGACAAGAAGTACCTCATCGTAAAGCAGTCTGACATTTTAGCAATCCTGTAATTATGGCAAAAGAGATTAAATTCAATACCGATGTCCGCACCAAGATGAAGAGCGGTGCAGACCAGTTGGCCGACGCAGTCAAGGTGACCCTTGGCCCCAAAGGCCGTAACGTCGTAATAGACAAAAAGTTCGGTGCGCCTCAGGTAACCAAGGACGGCGTAACCGTTGCAAAGGAAGTTGAACTCGAAGACCGCTTTGAGAACATGGGCGCCCAGATGGTCAAGGAGGTTGCATCCAAGACCAACGAGCAGGCAGGCGACGGCACCACCACTGCCACCGTGCTCGCACAGGCAATCATCAACGTCGGCCTCAAGAACGTCACCGCAGGCGCCAACCCCATGGACCTCAAGCGCGGCATAGACAAGGCCGTGGCCACCGTGGTCGATAGCCTCAAGGGCCAGAGCAAGCAGGTCGGCAGCGACTACTCCAAGGTGGAGCAGGTCGGTACCGTATCCGCCAACAACGACTCCTACATCGGCAAACTCATCGCCGATGCAATGTCCAAGGTCGGCCAGGACGGCGTCATCACCGTAGAAGAGGCCAAGGGCACCGACACGGAAGTGAAGGTGGTAGAGGGTATGCAGTTCGACCGCGGCTACATCAGCCCCTACTTCATGACCAACGGCGACAAGATGGAGGCGGAGCTCAACAATCCCGCCATCCTCATCACCGACAAGAAAATCAGCACGATGAAGGACCTTCTCCCCATCCTCGAGCCTATCGCACGCGAGGGCAAGGAACTCCTGATCGTGGCAGAAGATGTTGACGGCGAGGCACTTACCACTCTCGTGGTGAACAAGCTCCGCGGCACCCTCAAGATTGCCGCCGTCAAGGCCCCCGGCTTCGGCGACCGTCGCAAGGAGATGCTCCAGGACATCGCAACCCTTACCGGTGCGGTGGTGGTGAGCGAGGAGCGCGGCTTCACGCTCGAGAACACCACTCCCGACATGCTCGGCCGTGCAGAGAAGGTCACCATCACCAAAGAGAATACCACCATTGTCGGCGGTGCCGGAGACAAAGAGGCCATCAAGGACCGCGTGGAGCAGATTCGTAAGCAGATCGAGGTCAGCACCTCCGAGTACGACAAGGAGAAGCTCAAGGAGCGTCTCGGCAAACTCGGCGGCGGCGTGGCGGTTCTCTACGTTGGCGCAACCACCGAGGTGGAGATGAAGGAAAAGAAAGACCGCGTGGAGGATGCCCTCAATGCAACCCGCGCAGCAGTGGAAGAAGGCTACCTGCCCGGAGGCGGCGTGGCATACATCCGCGCAGGCGAGGCCCTTGCGGAGCTCAAGGGAGAGAACGAAGACGAGACCACCGGCATCCGCATTGTTGCCAAGGCCATCGAGGAGCCTCTCCGCCAGATTGCAGAGAACGCAGGCGTA
Organism: Bacteroidales bacterium; assembly: GCA_017616595.1. Classification (GTDB taxonomy): domain Bacteria; phylum Bacteroidota; class Bacteroidia; order Bacteroidales; family UBA932; genus Cryptobacteroides. Next base: position 504 of record JAFZXV010000162.1, on the reverse strand, counting down.
GACGGCAGCGTCATCATCCAGAAGATCAAGGAAGGCAAGGCCGACTTCGGCTATAACGCGCGCACGGGCGAATATGTAAATATGTTCGAGGCAGGCGTTATCGACCCTACCAAGGTGGCTCGCGTGGCGCTGGAGAATGCAGCCTCCGTTGCCGGCATGTTCCTCACCACCGAGTGTGGAATAGTCGACATCCCCGAGCCTGCTCCGGCGGTGCCTGCAATGCCTCAGGGCGGAATGATGTAAAAATCAACAACTTAGATAAAAAATGCGGTCTGGCGTCAGTCTGGGCCGCATTTATTTTTATAAAAAAATTTAAAAAATGTTGAAAAAAGTTTGCAAAGTCAAAAAATTAGACTACCTTTGCATCCCCGTTCGAGAAGAGCGGTCTGCAAAAGTTCTTTAACACAAATTTTTCAAAAAAATCAGCAAAAAATTTGCAGATTAAAAAATTGTGCGTATCTTTGCAGTCCCGCTTGTAAAAAACGGGGGCGCTCATCAGCCGAG
>JAFZXV010000161.1 GCA_017616595.1 Bacteroidales bacterium | reverse complement strand
GATCTCGACCTCGGGCACTACGAGCGTTTCCTCGGGGTCTATACTTCAAAGGCCAACAACGTCACCACCGGAAAGATATATCATACCGTCATCACAAAGGAGCGGGAGGGTGCCTATCTTGGCAAGACGGTCCAGATCGTCCCGCACATCACCGACGAAATCAAACGCCGTATGCTCAAACTCGGGCAGACCGGAGAATACGATGTCATCCTCACGGAAATCGGCGGCACCGTCGGAGATATGGAATCGCAGCCTTTCATCGAGGCTGTACGCCAGCTTCAATGGGAGCTGCCCGAGGATGACTGTATGACAATCCACCTTACCTACATACCGTTCCTGGCCGCGGCAAAGGAACTTAAGACCAAGCCAACGCAGCATTCCGTACAGGCGCTTCAGCATAGCGGCGTAAAGCCCGACGTGATCGTGTGCCGCACCGAGCATCCGCTGAGTCCCGAGCTGAGGAGAAAGATTGCCCTGTTCTGTAACGTCCGCCCCGGCCACGTAATCCAGAGCATCGACGCCTGGAGCATCTACCAGGTTCCTCTCAACATGCACGAGGAGCACCTGGACGAACTGGCCGTCCGCAAGCTGCGGATCGATAATTTCAACGAGCCGGACCTGCGCCGCTGGAAAGAATTCCTCAGCCGTCTGCAAAATCCTAAAAAAGAAGTGAACATCTCCCTTGTAGGCAAGTATGTGGAGCTTCAGGATGCGTATAAATCGATTCAGGAGGCCTTCGTGCACGCAGGTGCTGCCAATCACTGCAAGGTGAACGTGCATACTGTTCAGGCAGACCACATCACTCCGGAGAACGTAGCGGAGATGCTCAAGGGTGCGCAGGGAATACTTGTGGCCCCGGGATTCGGAGAGAGGGGCCTGGAAGGAAAAATCCTTGCGGTGCAGTACGCCCGCGAGAACGGCATCCCGTTCCTGGGCATCTGCCTGGGGATGCAGATGTGCGTGGTGGAATTCGCCAGGCACGTCCTGGGATGGGCTGACGCTTCCTCCACTGAGCTCAAGCCGGATTGTTCCTATCCCGTCATCTGTATGATGGAAGAGCAGAAGAAGACCACCCTGAAGGGCGGCACGATGCGACTGGGGGCATATACCTGCAGGCTGGAACCCGGCTCGCTGGCCGCCAGGCTGTATGGCAAGGCCGAGATCCGCGAACGGCACCGCCATCGCTATGAATTCAATTCCGAGTATCTTGCCGACTTCGAAGCCGCCGGCTTTAAAGCCACCGGACGCAATCCGGAGTCGGGCCTCGTGGAGATGGTGGAACTACCTTCCCACCCCTTCTTCATCGGCACTCAGTTCCATCCGGAGTATAAAAGCACACCCGAGAACCCGCATCCGCTGTTCTGCGGTTTTGTAAAAGCAGCGCTCGGACTATGATTAAGAATATTGGCATCATCGGAGCCGGACATATAGCCGAAAAAGCTGCCACAACACTTGCAGCGATGGATGACATGAATTTCCTGGCCATCGGCTCCAGGTCTCTGGAAAAAGCGCAGGCTTTTGCCGCCCGCTTTGGGGCGGAACGCGCATACGGCTCCTACCAGGAGGTGTTTTCCGACCCCGACGTAGACCTTGTCTACATCGCCCTTCCGCATTCCTGCCATTTCGAGGCCGCATGCGACGCCATCAACGCCGGCAAACCCTGCCTGGTGGAGAAAAGCTTTATGATGAATTCTACGGAGGCGGCCTCCATAATCGCCCTCGCGCGCTCGAAAGGGGTCTTTGTGGCGGAGGCAATATGGCCCCGATATATGCCGGTGCGCCAGATAGCAAGGGAGCTTATCGAGTCGGGAATCATCGGCACGCCGCGTATGGTCAACGCCACTCTGGCATACGAGGTGTCGTCCAAGGAGAGGGTGCTCCGGCCAGAGCTTGGCGGAGGCGCATTGCTCGACCTGGGCGTGTACTTGCTGAACTTCGTACGAATGTATATCGACAGTCCCGTGGAACGTCTTAACACCAGTTGCGTAATCAGCGATACCGGCGTGGACGCAACCGAATCCATCACCATGATTCACTCCGACGGCACAATGGCGTCGGTGCAGGCGTCCGCCTGGTGCCAGGGAGGCAACGAGGCCGTCATCGCCGGCACCACCGGTTATCTGGTTTTCGACGACCTCATCAATCCGCGCCATATCAGAGTGTGCCGCAAGCGCCACGTCGTAGAGCAGGAAATCACTCTGCCGGAGCAGATTACGGGTTTCGAGTACGAGTTCCGCGCCTGCCGCGACGCTATTGAGGCGGGATTGGTCGAGCCGCCGCAGATGCCTCATTCAGAGATTCTTTACATCATGCACCTGATGGACCGTCTCCGCGCCGAGTGGGGATACAATGGGAAGCATTAATAATAAACAATTTGGCGCAGGTCCGAAAATTCAGCCCACACCTGCGCCACTGGAAGACATATAACTGCGATTTGCGGCGCAGGACCCCCAACTTTTTTCGGACCTGCGCCACGGACGCGCGGGACCTGCGCCAAAAACCCGCAATCAATCCGAAGGCTCATTTATACGACATACCAAATAATCCTTATCTTTATTGACACAAACTATTACCGTTTATGAAAAAGTATTTATTCCTTCTCTTCGTTCTAGTGCTGGTATCAGCTTGCAACTGCGGCATCAACAGCCTTCCAAAACAATTCTCCAATCTCGCCGACAAAGTAGAAAAGAAAGGCGAGTCCTTCTCGGCAGAGCAATGGGAGCAGGTCAGCGACCAGCTCGATGCCCTCACCGAGCAGTATAACGAAAACATCGACAAATTCAACGCCGACCAGAAGAAAGAAATCAACACTGCTATAGGCCGAATCCAGGGTTGCATCGTCAAGGCCGGCCTAAATAAGGCCGCCGATGCCCTTAACGAGCTCGTTGATGGAGCTAAAGGCTTCCTTGAAGGCCTTGGGGCGAGTGGCGACGATTAAATGCCTTCCATTCTCCCTTTAATGAAGTTTCTACGTTTATCGCGTGGACCGCTGTAAAGCGCCAGCCGCAATACCATCCCATTATCTGTCTTCCGTGTATTTGTGATTGCCGCTGCCGGTGGCGATGGTCCAGACGTTCTCCAGGGGGTTGTCGTCGTAGTTCACGGCGCCGGCGGGATGGGTGTAGCCGTCCAGGCCTAGCATGTACTGGATGAACCAGTCAAGGTCGTCGGCGTTGATGTGGACGTCGTCGAAGTACTTGTTGAGGTACAGGTAGCACTTCTCCTGCAGGGTCTCGCCCGGGAAGGAGAAGATTCCCTGTTCCCGTTTGAAGAATAGGGCGCTGCTGTTGACGGCCTCGGTGGCGTACTTGGTCTTCTTTTCTTTCTTTTCCCGGGAGAGGGTAGTGAGCTCGTACTCTTTCTGGAGGTCGCTCTCGCTCATGCCCAGAAGGCCGCCTATCAGTAGGCCGAGGGCGCCGGTGCGGTCTGCGCCCGAGCGGCAGTGATAGCCCACGGGGTTGCCTTTACGCACCTCGTATATGATCCAAGCGACGTCCTGGATGAGTGAGGAGCGCTCGTTGGGATAATAGAGGCCGTAGTCGGACATAATCTGCACGAAGTCCCAGCCTTCGAACTGGCACCAGCGCATCGTGGCGCCGTGGGCGTCGTATTCATCGCCCCATTTGCCAAGGTCCTGCAGGTCTCCGCGGAGGTCCAGCTCGGCCTTCATCCCTATGCGCTCAAGGGCGACGCGCATGGAGTCGGGCACGTTGTATTTGGTGTGGTCGTACGGGTCCAGGCTCGGCTTGCCGTTCTTGCCGGCAAACTTGCCGTTGAGGCTGCCGCCCCTGTATATCCATCCGTATTTGATTTTCTTGCCGCCCAGACCGGGCCAGCCGCCCATGTCGCGCCAGTTCCAGGAGCAGGGGATGTCCACCATGCGCACCTGCCCCGTGGGGGTGAAGTCGCCGCTCTTCAGGAGAATGTCTCCGCCGCCCTCGGCTACAGTCCAGGAATAATGGACGCCCGGGATGAGGTTGGTGAAGGTGTACTCGCCTCCGGTCACGCTCTCCTGGTACCACAGGCCGTCGGGGGTGGATATGGATACGGTGCACGCTGCCTGGCTGTCCCATGATACCGTGATGCCTGCAGGGTCGTCGCCCTTCCACTTGTGGGCCTTGGCGGTGGAGATTACCACAGGGTCGGTGGCAAAGAAAGACCTCTGGCCGAAGTTTTCGTATGTGCCGGCATTGACGTAGGCGTATACCACGTCGTTCTCTATACAGCCGTCCGGGTGTACGATGGGGTCGGGCTCCGGTTCGGGCTCCGGGTCAGTCTGCTCCGGATTCTGCTCTTCTGGCTCCTGGGGGTTGTCTTCCGGCTTCTGGCAAGAAAAGTACAGCAGGGAGGAGACAATCAGAAGTGCGGCTGCTGCAAAGAGACTGGTTCTACTGTTCATCGCGATGGGTTTGATGATGTAAGATAATCACTTTATGACAAAATAATGCACAATCAAGCAGCGGCCATTCAGAGCAGCCGGCTCCATCCTTCCAGCAGGACGGGATGGCCGTCTACATATTTGGCACGGAAAGCAAGGCCGTCCGCGCTGTTGCCGCAAATCTGCCGGGGGTATTCCTTTTCTATTTGGTGGAACTCCTCCTCGCTGATTTCTACATTGGTGAAGTAGTCGTCGTTCCGGTTAGGGAAGCCGTGAAAGGCAAAGTACTGAATCCGCCCGTCAACCATGCGCCGTCCGTAACCGAAGCGCACATTGTTGGATATCAGGCGGAATATGTAAGCATTATTATCCATTTTTAAAACTGTTTTCCGTGAGCCGGTGAACCAGCAGGGGCGCTACAAGATTGTCTGTGGCGTTCAAGAGGGTGGCGGGGATGTCGCAGATTGTGCCTATTACCAGGAGGGCGGCAGCAAAGGAGGGGTCCAGGCCCAGCACGGAGCAGATAAGGATCTCTCCGGTCATTCCGCCTACTGGGATGGCGCCCACCACAACGCTCTCCAGAACAGCCAGAAGGATTACCAATGCCGCAGGGCCGATTCCATCCGGTGCCGCGCCAAAGAAGTATAGCGCGAAAAGCACCTTGGCCACAGACGTAACCACAGAGCCGTCTTTATGAAGGTTGGTTCCCAGGGGGACCACGCCGTCGACTATATTGTCACTTACGCCCAGGTTCCTGGCCGCCGACATATTCACCGGCATACACGCCGCCGAAGAGCACGTGCCCACCGCCGTTACCGACGGAGAGATCATTTCTTTCCAGAATTTGCCGAGAGGGATTCGGCAATACAGTGCGTACAGGGAGCTGAAAACCAGGTAGCATACGGCGGTGGCGGCACAGACCACCAGGAAGATTTCAAGATAATCGCCCACGATCTGCCCGCCGAGTGTGCCCACGATATCTGCAAAATAACATCCTATTCCTATGGGAGCCAATTTCATTACCAGCTCCACCATCTTGATGATGACGGCCTCGCCCTCGGAAATCAGTTTCTCCACCGTAGCGGCCTTGTTTCCCAGCAAAGCGACGGTAATGCCAAAGAGGGCGGCAAAGATGATGAGCGGCAGCAGATGCTCGCGGGAAAACAGCATCGGAAAGTCATTGACGGTAAATGCCGACACTATCTCATCTCCGATATTCACATCGCCTCCCAACACTCCTCCGGCCTCCGCTCCGGCATTACCGTCAATCCGGCCGAACGGATTCCAAATGGACATCAGCCCGTATGAGAAAATGCCGGCAACAAGCGACATGAACAGGAACACGCCCAAAGCGGCACCCAGCACCTTTCCTATCACGCCGCTCCTCCGCATAACCACCATGGAATGGGCCACGGAGAAGAATACGAGAGGCACTACCAGCACGAACACCAGGTTCAGGAACAGCATTCCCGGAGCCCGCAGGACGCTGGCCTTATCTCCCAGAACCACGCCAACAACTCCTCCCGCAATCAGTCCGAGAAGCAGGAGCAACGTCGCGCCGTATTTTCTGAAGAACCCTGTCTGTGCCAATCTCTGCAAAGGATGCTATTTGGAAGCGTCTTTGAGAGCCTTCTCAAGCTGCTTCTGGACCTCGGGGTCTTCCAGAGCCTTTTCTGCATCCTCCAAAGTCTCGTCAAAACTCTTCTGAAGGCCTTTGTACATCTTTACCGAATAGCCAAGTTTGACGTCGTCTTTCTCCAGAAGGCTGATTTCGCAGCGGTGCAGGTCGCCGTTCCTCAAGAAAGACCAGCCATAGCTGCCGATATAGATTTCGATGCCGAAGATCTTGGAGCCGGCGTTGTCTTTCATCATCTGCTCCAGGTCTTTCTCCGCCATCGCTTCGTCCTTGTTGCTCTTCTCCTCAAAGCCATACACGTTGATCCCATTGTCCGCGACCTTCTTTGTGAGGGCGTATATGCGGCGCACGTTTGCCTCGTGCTGGTCTTTTGTGTAGGTGTCGCCGTCCTGGATCTTGAAGTTGGCAAGTGCGTCGCGCTCGTCGCCGTAATAAGTGTACTTGCTGGTTTCGTTGAGTTTGTAGTCGGGAGCAAGGTCGGAAAGCTTGATGCCCTCGTTCTTCTTGAAGTAGAATTCTGCGGCTTCCTTTGAATACTTATCGCCTTCAAAAGCCTCTTTCATCAGCTTGTCGGCCACTTTTTCAATGTCGACCTTGCCATCTTTGCCGTCGGCTTTCTTGCCGCCCTTGTTGCCGCAGCCTGTGCAGACGGCCAGGCCGGCCAAACACATGAGAATTAAAGCAAATCTTTTCATATCAGTCGTTGTTTATTTACAAAGATATATAAAAAAGAGGCAAAAGAAAAACAATTGGTCATTGCTTCTGCGGAACGTTCATATAGGCCGTGTCGGCGGGGGAGGTGAGCCACCAGCCGCCGTTGTCCAGCAGGCCGCGAAGCTTCTGGCCGAACAGGGCGCCGTAGTGGTTGATGAGGTCTTCCTGGCGGTCTGGCCCTTCCAGAAAGAAGGAGCCGAAGCTCTCTGCGTCGGCAACGAAGACGCTCTCGAAGTCGGTGCGCATTAGGGCATAGAGGGCGATGCCGAAGAAGTGGTACCAGGCGCCGTAGTTGTCGCCGTATTCTTCTGAATCTATGCGGATGTAAGACAGTTTTTTCTGGACGGGGTCCCTTGCCCGCTCGCGCCGGTGCGGGATGCCGGCGAGCAGGTTCTCGCAGGTAAGGAAGGTCAGGTACAGGTTTCCGCCGTTCAGTACGTAGCTCTCTGCAAACAGGTCGTGGATCTGGACGCTGCGGTCCGGATACGTCATTACACGCTCCTTCAGCGCCTTTTCCTGCCCTGTGCAGCAGTATCTTGCCGTCCAGCCGCAGGCGAGGCAGATGAACAGTTTGGTGCGCATGAGAGTGGGCATGGGGAAGTCCCGCTGCTTGCCTGAAAGGTGCCTTCCGAGCCGGTGCCAGAAGACCCGAGGCAGGAATTCTTCCGCCTCGGGAGACCATTTGTGCTCCTCGCCCAGGGTGGGGAAGATGTCCGGAAACTCACTGCGCATAATCGCGCTGCACTTGTTGATAAGGCGGTCCGCATCAAACGGAACCGTGGTGCCTGTCTTGTACGGCGGCGTTGCGGCACGGGCGGACGCCTCCGCCTGGGGTATGGTGCCGTGAAAAAGGTAAGAGAAGAGTTTGATGGGGATAGTGTCTATCTGGCGGAGGAGGTGCGCGTCGCCCACGGGGTCCACCATCATGAGGCTGTGCTGGAAGTAGCGCTCGGAGTCGAAGCCCGCCTCGAGCGTCTGTAAAAACACGCCCCCTGTGCCCTCGGAGGCCGTTTGGGCGAGAGCGCACAGATGCAGGGCGAGCAGCCCGGCCAGCACGGCGAATAGCTTCTTTTTAAGCACAGACAAATATACCCAGATTTCAAGAAAAAGCATTATATTTGTACTCATATTTCACGGCGATGAAAATTACTCAGGCCATATTCGCAGGGAGCAGCACTCGGGTTGCCCAGAAGCCTGCGCGCCGTCTGCCTGAGTTCGCCTTCATCGGACGTTCCAACGTCGGCAAGTCTTCGCTCATCAATATGCTCACGGGTAACAGCAAGCTTGCGCAGACGTCTTCCACCCCCGGTAAAACCAAGGTAGTCAACCACTTCCTCATCAACGACAGCTGGTACCTCGTAGACCTTCCGGGCTACGGCTACGCCAAGCTCCCCGCCAAGATGCGGGCCGAGCTGGCAGAGGTCATCCGCCAGTTCATCATGGAATCGCCGGAGCTCGTTATGCTCTTCGTCCTCATCGACTCCCGCCACGACATCGGCCAGGTGGACCTGGACTTCCTGTCCGAGCTGGGCGAGCACGGCATCCCCTTTGCCATCATCTTTACCAAGACGGATAAGATGGGCCCTGTGGCCCTGCAGCAGCAGATAGACCGCGACTGCGCCATCCTCTCGCAGACCTGGGAGGAGCTGCCCCCCATGCTTGCCAGCAGCTCGCTCAAGCGTTCCGGCAAAGAAGAAATCCTCGACTACATATACTCAATCTTAAACTCGCTCTGATATGATTCACACCCACCGTATGGAGATTTTTGCCTGCAGGGAATCCCGGAACTTCGCCTGCAAGGTCATCGAATCCATCAATGCAAACCTGCGCCCCGAAGAGCTGCCCTATCACCTGGGAGACCTGCAGATCAGCCAGTTCAGCGACGGGGAATTCCAGCCCCTCTATGCAGAGAGCGTGCGTGGCGCAACCGTGTTTATCATCCAGTCTACCTTCCCGCCGGCAGACAACCTGATGGAGCTTCTCCTCAGCATAGACGCCGCAAAGCGCGCCTCGGCAGACAAGGTCATCGCCGTAATCCCTTATTTCGGCTGGGCCCGCCAAGACCGCAAAGACCGCCCGCGCGTGGCAATCGGCGCCAAGCTCGTGGCCAACCTCCTCACCGCCGCCGGAGCAGACCGCATCATGACCTGCGACCTGCACGCAGACCAGATCCAGGGCTTCTTCGACATCCCCGTAGACCACGTCTACGCCAGCAAGGTCTTCATTCCAGCCATCCAGGCGCTCGAGCTCCCCAACCTCTCCATCGCCGCCCCCGATATGGGAGGCGCCAAGAGGGCCAACTCCTACGCCAGGACCCTCAGCTGCGACGGCCGCGACTGCGGAGTCATCATCTGCCACAAAACCCGCGAGCGCGCCAACGTGGTGGCGGAAATCCGCGCCATCGGCGACGTGGAGGGGCGCAACATAATCATCATAGACGATATGATCGATACCGCCGGCACCCTCTGCAAGGCGGCAGACGTGCTTATGAGCAAAGGCGCGGTGAGCGTACGTGCCTGCGCGTCCCACGGCATCCTTTCGGGCGAGGCTATGGACCGCATCCACAACTCCAGCCTCAAGGAGGTGCTCATTACCGATACCATCCCTCACCCCGAGCTGGCGGAAGACAGCAAGGTGCGCGTCATCTCCATGGCGCCCGTCTTTGCCCGCATCATAGACAAAGTATATAACTACGAACCCATCAGCACAGACTTCATATATTGATGAGTGCCACCATCATAGCTGCGGTTGCGGTCCTGGGGCTCGCGGTCCTGGGGTTGTGCTTCAACATCCTCTTCCGCAAGAAGGATTTTCCGCAGTTCGATGTGGGTTCCAACAAAGAAATGCAACGCCTTGGCATACGGTGCTACAAAGACGTAGACGCAGAGGCCCAGGGCTTAACCTGCACCGCTCCCGGCTCGTCCGAGGCGTGCAAAGATTGTAAACTTTATGAGCTTAGTAGCGATAGTAGGCCGTCCTAACGTCGGCAAGAGTACCCTGTTCAACCGCCTGGTCGGTTCCCGCAAGGCAATAGTCGACGACACCGCCGGCGTAACCCGCGACCGCCATTACGGCCGCTGCGAGTGGTGCGGGCGCGAATTCTCCGTAGTCGACACCGGAGGCTACACCTCCAACTCCGACGATGTGTTCGAGGCCGCCATCCGCTCCCAGGTGCAGATAGCCATAGAAGAGGCCGACGTGGTGCTCTTCATGGTGGAGGCGGCCACCGGCATCACCGATTACGATGCAGAGATCGCCGACGTGCTGCGCCGCAGCCGCAAGCCGGTTATCCTCTGCGTCAACAAGGTCGATTCCGGCGCCAAGATGTACGACGCCTACGAGTTCTACGGCATGGGCCTCGGCGAGATTTACTCCATCTCCGCCGCCAACGGTTCCGGCACCGGCGAGCTGCTGGACGCCCTGGTTGCAGTGCTGCCCGAGGATGCGCAGGAGGAAGATCCGTACGCCGGCCTGCCCCGCCTCACCATCGTGGGCAAGCCCAACGTGGGCAAATCGTCGCTCACCAACGCCCTGCTGGGCGAGGAGCGCAACATAGTTACCCCCGTTGCCGGCACCACGCGAGACAGCATAGAGACGCACTACAACAAGTTCGGCCACGAGTTCATGCTGGTCGACACCGCCGGCATCCGCCGCAAGGCCAAGGTGCACGAAGACCTTGAGTTCTACTCGGTTATGCGTTCCATAAAGGCCATAGAGAGGGCCGACGTGTGCATAATGATGATAGACGCCACCTCCGGAATGGAGGCGCAGGATATGAACATCTTCTCGCTCATCCAGCGCAACCGCAAGGGCTGCGTGCTGGTGGTCAACAAGTGGGACTTGTTCATCAAGGATTCAAATACGCTTAAGGAATACACCGAGGCTTTGCGCAGCAGGATTGCGCCGTTTGACGACGTGCCCATCATCTTTACGTCGGTGGTCAAGATGCAGCGCATCCAGGATGTGCTCAACGCTGCCGCGGAGGTGTACGCCAACTATTCCCAGAAGATTCCCACCGCGCGCCTCAACGAGGTAATGCTGCCCCTGATTGAGGAGACCCCGCCCCCTGCCTGGAAGGGTAAGTATGTGAAAGTCAAGTACATTACCCAGCTGCCCACGTCCTTCCCGGCCTTTGCCTTCTTCTGCAACCTGCCGCAGTACATCAAAGACCCGTACAAGCGTTTCCTGGAGAACAAGCTCCGGGAGAACTTCAACCTCTCCGGCTGCCCCGTACAGATTTACTGCAGGCAGAAATAGATCCTTCGTCGCTTCGCTCCTCAGGATGACAGGGGGGGTGTCATCCTGAGCGAAGCGAAGGATCTACTGTGTCACCACGTAGTACGCCTTGCCGGCGGGGATGCTGGCTCCCGTGAACTGGCGGAAGCCGATAGCTGTGCCGTCAAGGCTGAGGACGTACGGCGTCCCGGTGGCGGCCGGAGAGGAACCGGGAACCGGAACCTTGCCGGAGCCGTCCAGAATCACGGGCGAGTCGGATACGTACAAGATATTGCCGCCCGGAGCGTGGTCCACGATGCTCGAAGAGCCTTCGTCAAGGGAGATGGTAACGTCGGCCTTGGTGGAAATGATGACGACGGCCTTGCCCTCCGGTATCACGCGGCCGTCGGTGCCCAGGCGGTACAGGTGGTACTGGTTATCGACGTACCCCATAGTATATGCTGCCGCGCCCTCGGGGAGCGAATAGCGGTTCGAGCCACTATAGAAAGTACCCCACCAGGCGGTAACGCCGTCCTTGGTGCCTTGGGAAAGGGAAAAGCCTACGGATTGGAAGCTGACGGCAACGTCGGCGGCGGGCATGGTGAACGTATTGCCCTCGATCGGGGTGCCGTTTACGCAGAAGACGGGATTCGAGCCTCCGCTGCAGACAAGGGTTACTTCACAGCCCTCGAAGGCATACGGCAAGCCATCGATGTCGGCGCCTTGATCATAGGTGGCGTAGCCGTCTTCCGGCAGGGTGGCCGACAGTGTGCGGCTGAGGGTGACGCCTGCAGGCAGAGTCAGGCTGTACAAGGCCAGGGCGCCCTGTCTGTTAGTATAGTCGTGAGGCGAATGGTTGGAGCTTTCATAGCCGACGCCGACATTGGTTGCATTTGGCGTGCCTGCCACCGTGCAGGAACGGTAGAAGCTATGGAGGAGGTCGCCATAGTTGGCACCCGTAATAGCACCTGCGTTAGCAACGTCAGGAATGGTTGTTCCTAAAGCTATGCAGTCCATGATAGACTGGCCGGAAGTATTGCAGCCGACAAAACTGCCGAAATCATCGCACTCAAGTGTATTTGCAGCGGTGAGAGTGACGCGGCTGATGCAGCGTTGCACGGTGCCGTGGTTGGAGCCAACCACACCGCCGTGATAATGGGTGTCTTTCAGCGCAGCGTGAATGCAGACATCTGCCCCCACGACGCAATCCTCTACATCGCTCAAAGTAATCTGACCCGCAATGCCACCGACATCAAAATACCCGGTGATACGGGTATCTGCCAGCTTGACACGCCGGACCAGAGCACGATCGCTATATGAGGAATAATACCTCACGTGTCCGAACAGACCCAGGTATCGATCGGCATCCCCTTTACCGTTTCTGTAGATCCGGATACCGCTGACAGTATAGCCGCAGCCGTCGAATGTGCCCTTGAAATAATTGCCGTTTGTGCCGATCGGCGTGTAGTTGTTCTCCGTACTGGCGGCGTTGTTCCATGCAGTTGTGTGACTGTAGGCAATATCGTTCCCCAGCACGAAGAAGAGGCCGCCGCAGTCATTGCCCGCATTTACATATTGGGCCAGGGCGTCAAGGCCCTTGGCGGTGGTGATCACATAAGGGTCGGCGCTGGTGCCGCTGCCGGTCATGACCTGCTCCCAGTGAGCGGTGTAAGACAGATCGCTATGGGAATGGTTGGGGATAGTGACTACGGTATACAGCGAGCTGCCGTTGCTGCCGGTCCAGCCGGTGAAGCGGTAACCAAGGCGTACCGGGTTCGTGAGGGTGAAAGTCTCCGAATCCCAGGTGTAACTCTCGGGACTTCCTGCAGGAAGGCTGCCGCCGTCGAGGTCATAGCTTATGGTATATTCCGGATTGGCACTGGTGACGCCGGAGAAAGTCTTGCTGACGGAACCGCTGAAGCTGTTGTTAAAGTGATCAGATACGTTGCCGTCCAGGGCGCTGACGCTCAGCTCAGTGCCGGCATCTGCATCAATAATTCCTTTGAATGTCAAAACGTTACTGCTGCCGCCCGATATCTTGGAGGCAGTACCCCAGGAGGTGGTCAGCGACAGGCCGCCCACCACGCACTCGCTGAAGGGGACGCTCACATAGAAATCGTTACCCCTGTTGTATGGACCGGGGCTGACCGTGATGCCGTTCAGCACGGAAGGAGCGGTGCCGTCTACGGCGTATACTGTGGCCTTCATATCCCTTACTATCCAGTGGTCTTCGCCGCTTCCGGATGCGTTAAAACGGAGTACGATAGTGTTGAAGTTAGGATTAAGGATCAGCATTCCGTCACTTGCCCGGCAGCCCGTATTGAACTTCTGTTTGGATAGCGGGAACTTACCGTCCGAGCTATAGCCCCAGGGGTTTGAAGCTCCTTCATTGTTGCCGGCAGAAGCGACCGGGAAAGTGTAGCGCTTTTGGCCCTCGTCCAGGCTGCCCGTATCCATCTCGAATCCTGCCATATAGCGGGAAAGGCTGATGTTGCCGGGGTCGCCGTTGCTACAGTCCTTGCGGTTGTCGCAGGAAGTGATATTGTCTGTCAAAATCTGGACGTACTGGTAACCGTCGCGGGTCTCATACGACTTGAACTCCAGCATCATACGGATTTCGGCGACGGTCGCGAGATAATTCCTGGTGCCGTCATCGTAAAACTCGGTACGTGCCAGAGAGAAATACTTATGGTCACTGGCATAATCTAACGGGTTGCTGTCGTAACCGTCGTCGGTAATAGTATAGGCTCCCGTATACGGGAATGAAACGGTGTGGACGTCGTCCAGGTCATAAGCGCCAGATTCGGCGTGCGAATTAAATGTAAAATCGCTCCCGTAACTGATGCTACGATTGCGGGAGCCCAGGCGGAAACCGTCCTGGTCCAGCAGTTCCAGATAATAACTGCGGCTGGTCGTCTGAAACTTGTAGGCATTTAAGCTCGGTACTTTCTCCTGAACGACGACCTCGTAAGAGTTATGATTCTTGTCGAAGACCAAAGACCCGCTCGTGGCGGTATAGTTATAATCGGCGATGGCACTGCAGTCAACCGTACGGTAATACACGGTCTCAGTAGTGGACGTATTGGTTGTCCTTGTAATGGTGAATACGTTGTTGCTGTTGCTTATCGTGAACGTACTCGCGGCCCACGCGCTCTGCCCTGCGGCAAGAAACGCCAGCAGAGCCACTGTCATCATGAGCCCCTTTGCAATCCGGAGCCCCCTTGTCATTCTGAGCGAAGCGAAGAATCTATTCTGTTTCATAGGCTAAAGTGCGTTAGTGGTTGTTTCCCCTGACGGGCCGAAGTCGGACTGAGTGGCGGTTATGTCTTTGGCGCTGATGAATTTGCCATCGGCTTGAAGCACTCTTGCGGGGATTGGCTTGGAGGCCGAGTACAGCGCATTGTCTTCGCCGGTGATTATGAAGTTGTAGGTGTCGTCCGTCATGTCGCCGTTGGAGATGGCTACATACAAAGGATCGGATGTGGCTGCAGCGGGAGTAACGGTGAGACTTCCCCAAGACGTAGTAAAGCCGGAGAAGTCCTTTGAAATTGCGATTCTGTTCCCTGCACTGGAGATAGTTAAATCCTTGATACTCAAGGCCGAGGTGCCGCTTTTGAATGAGAAGCGGTAGATGCTTTGGCAGTTCTGGAATGTGGCGGCCGCGGTGGTGATAGTTTTATTCTCGTCATCTTTAGCAAGGACCTCAACATATGCTATGGCATAGTCGTAGTTGCTCTGGATACTCGCAAGCGTGCCCACCTGGCCGGTGTAGTCCCATTCCGGGCGGGGAATTTTCAGTATGATTTGGTCGCCCACATAGATGGTTTCCGTGCCGGCGGTGATTGTGCCGCTGAGTGTTGCAGTAGTGGGCTTGTCTCCGGCATCGGGAATTACATCAAGGATTCCGACGTAAGTCTCGGAATTGCTATAAACAAACACCTTCTCGGTCTCAAGCCAGTATGCGTTGAGGACATCTTTTTCTCCAGAAGTGTCCAGATAGAGCGCCTTGGTATCGACGGCCTTGCTGGCCTGGATGGTGATGGACCATGTGCCGGCCTCTGTTGTTTCTTCAGGGACCACGACGGGGGCTTCGGGTTCAAGCTGCTTGCAGGCAACAGCTGACAGGACGATGGCGGGGATGATAAAGAATCTTGCTTTCATAATGCTGTGCTCTTTTGGGTTAGATTTCATCAGCCTCGCCGTAACCGCCGCGCATGACGCTGTTGGGAGTGTTGGAGTCACAGATAAGATTCCTGGTTTTGACATCAACTACCTTCACCGAAGGAGTTTCATAGATGTTCTTTTCCATAATTATAATTTATTCGTTTTCTTATTCATGAACGTTGCAAAAGTACGTAAAAAATATCTACCTTAGCACTTCAAACAGAAACAATATGGCAGAAAAGATTTCAAAACTGATGAATGATTCGCCGCTGGCGCGGTGGACCGTATTGGTGCTGGTGGCACTGATGATGTTCTTCGCGTATATGTTCGTGGACGTGATGAGTCCGCTCAAGTCGCTCGTAGAGTCAGATTTAGGCTGGAACAGCAGCGTCTTCGGCAAGTATGCGGCATCGGAATATATCCTCAACGTATTCGGCTTCCTCATCATAGCCGGCATCATCCTGGACAAGCTGGGCGTGCGCTTCTCGGGCGTGCTGTCCGCTGCGCTCATGGTCGCCGGCGCCGCAATCAAGTTCGTCGGCATCAGCGAGTGGTTCCAGGGTACGGGCTTCGCCCAGTGGCTCGGCAGCTGGTGGGTGGAGATGCCCGCAAGCGCCAAGATGGCCTCGCTCGGCTTCATGATATTCGGCTGCGGCTGCGAGATGGAGGGCACCAACGTGTCCAAGATCCTCGCCAAGTGGTTCAAAGGCAAGGAGATGGCTCTGGCAATGGGTCTGGAGATGGCAATCGCCCGCCTGGGCGTATTCGGCGTGATGTGGATCGCCCCCATCATCTCCAACGCCGCCGGCGGCAGCATCCTCGCCCCTCTGGGCTTCTGCGGCGCGCTGCTCTGCATCGGCCTTATCAACTTCATCATCTTTGGCGTGATGGACCGCAAGTTCGACAATCAGCTCATCGCCGCCGGCCTTGCAACGGACGAGAAGTCGCCGGAAGACGAGTTCCATATCAAAGACCTCGGCGCCATCTTCAAGAGCAAGATGTTCTGGATCGTGGCACTGCTGTGCGTGCTCTACTACAGCGCCATCTTCCCGTTCCAGCGCTATGCCCCCAACTTCCTGGAGGAGACTTTGGGGGTGGACGCCGCCACCGCGGCACGCCTTTTCAGCTGCTTCCCCATCCTGGCAATGTGCCTCACGCCGCTGCTTGGCATCTTCCTGGACCGCGTGGGCAAGGGCGCCACGATGCTGATGCTCGGCTCCGTCATCATGATTGCCTGCCACCTCAGCTTCGCATTCCTGCTGCCGGTGTTCCCGCACAAGTGGTTTGCAGTGCTGCTCATCGTGGTGCTTGGCGTGAGCTTCTCCCTGGTGCCGGCCGCACTGTGGCCGAGCGTGCCTAAGATCATAGACGAGAAGGTGCTGGGCAGCGCCTACTGCCTCATCTTCTGGGTGCAGAACATCGGCCTCTGCCTCGTGCCCATGCTCATCGGCTCCCTGCGCCAGAGCACCGGCGGATACACCATCCCCATGATAGTGTTCTCCAGCTTCGGCGTGCTTGCCTTCATCTTCAGCCTCTTCCTCAAGACGGAAGACCGCCGCAAGAAATACGGCCTGGAGTTGCCTAACATCAAGAAGTAACTTATGACCCGGAGTTTTTTCAGAATCGCCACTCTGTTTCTGGCGACGGTTGCCGTCGTAGCATCCTGCGAGGGATACGACGACTCCGACCTCCGCTCGGAAATCAACTCCATCAAAGACCGTCTGAAGACCCTGGAAGACAAGATAGAGGCCGTCAACGGCAATATCTCATCGCTGCAGACTATCGTCAACAATGTTAGCGGGAGGGTGTTCATAAGCGGCCTCCGGCATCTGGACGACGGCTATATAATCACCTTCTCAGACGGCAACGAGGCGGTAATCAAGAATGGCACAAACGGCAGCGCCCCCGTTATCGGGGTCAGGAAAGACAGCGACGGCGTTTATTACTGGACCCTCGACGGCGAGTGGCTTACCGGAGACGACGGAGGGAAGCTTCCCGTGACCGGCAATACGCCCCAGATGAAGATAGAAGACGGATATTGGTGGGTATCGGCAGACACAGGCCAGAGCTGGGACAAGCTTGCCGCCGCTCCGGGGCAGTACGATTCCGACGGAGACCCTGTATTTGAAGCCATCACCTACGACGACAGCAGCGTTATCTTTACCATGGCCGACGGCTCCGTCTTTACGGTGGGCCGCGGTGCCAGCACCGTGCAGGATATAGTGGTGATACCAGACTATAACGACTTTTTTGTAGACGTGTGGGACGG
>JAFZXV010000160.1 GCA_017616595.1 Bacteroidales bacterium | reverse complement strand
TTGGATATCCACTTCAAACAAAGCTGAATGCTTTGTTTGAAGCGTCTGACGGCTACGCCGTAAGACTATTATCCCCCTGCACCCCCAGGGGACAAGGGGAAGAATCCCCTTGCGCTGCTACGCAGCTAACCACTCGTTCGGCACGATGTGCCTCCGAAGCGCCTCGCTGGTCCTACCGCAATGCTAATTCGGGTAATGATAAATATCTGATTATCAAAGTGCTAACTAATAATCTCTGGGAAAAACTCCCAGAGATTGTTTGTTATGTTGCTATAAGTCAGGCGTTTACTAATACCGCGATCATGTATGGAATGTCGAGAGACTGTTTAAACAATAGCCGATTGCGGAATGGAGGCGGGTGAAGATTTGCAAAACTTTACCCGCGCAATGGAACTATCGGCGGAATACTTATTTTTTAAGCCGGCCGATAGCTTGCTCTAAACTGATCGAGGGCTCGATGATGTTGTAGTCTTTCCAGAAGTCGGGGTCGGCGTAGTAGAGGGTTTTGTCTGCAAGGGCGGCTTTGGAGCTGAATTCGTCGGCGCGCTGGATGGGCACGGCCGCGGAGCCGTTGTGGCGGTTGGTGACTACCATCTCGGAGATTGCCGTAAAGTCGGTGGCGAAAAGACGTTTGCGCCAGTCGCAGTTGAAGCGGAAGGTCGTCTTGAGGTAACTCAGGCGGTAGAGGCCGTTTTCTTCTTTGTAGTTGAGCAGGAGCGACATTTCCCGCGGGCGGAAGCGCAGACCGGCGGGACGGTTGACGAGCATCGCCCTCGTTGCCTTGGCAGGGTCGGAAATGTCCAGGGACGTCTCTATCCGCGTAAAGGCAAAGGTCTGGCGGTCTATGTACATCTTGCCCTGCTGCAGGGCGTAGTCTTCTTCTACGGCAGGGTAGAAGCGGATGACGTATTGGGACCGGCCGTCTATTACGTCGGGCGCGAGCATCTCAAAGTTGTACTGGTCCAGTTCCGCCTCCGTCAGCAGCATGGATCTTGTCCTGACGAGATCCAGGTCCACTGCCATGACGGGGCCTCCCAAGACCTTGACGCTCAGCGTGTCCGACGCTCTCGGGCTCTTGAGCAGACGGCTTTTGACTACGCCTGCGCGGTCCCTGCCCCAGATGTTGCTCCATGCGGCTTTGTACGTTTTGGTGACGGCCTCGGAAACGTAGATGTAGCGTTGACGCTTCTGCACCGTCTCCCGGTAGAAGCAGTCGAAAAGCTCCGGCTCGTCGGGCAGGTTATCCTTGATCTTTTCTATTGCGTAGCGCACGAGCGACTGCGGACTGCCGTATACCACCGTAGCCGGGTCCAGCAACAGGCTGCTGCGGGTAAGGCGGACGCGCAGTTCCGCGCCGGTAACGGGCACGGTCTGGGTGTTGTAGCCGAGGAGGGAGAAGACCAGCTGCTCCGGAACGGAATCTGATTTGATGATGAAGGCGCCGTCTTTGTTGGTGATGGTGGCGAGCTTGGTGCCGGCGACGGAAACGCTCACCGCTTCCAGCGGCTTGCCGGAGCCGGCGTCGCGCACGAGGCCACGGATGCTATAGCGCAGGGTGTCCGCAGGCGCAGCCATTGCAGACAGTGCCAAAAGCGTAAGCATCAACGAAATAACTATTCTGCCGATAAGCCTCATCATGCGCAAATATAAATAAAATCCGGACAAACGGAAGCGTTTGCCCGGATTTTATGAAGTGGCTCTGATTACTGAGGCATCTGGGCGCCGTAACCGGCAACTTTGCCAAAGAGATCCTTGGCCTTTTCCCAGGGATACTTGTTGCAGTACATGCTCGGGCGCACGATTTCCGAACCCTGCTGGTTGAGGCCGAACATACGGTTGACCTGGTTTGCGGCGGAATTTGCGTTGTAGCTCTCCGACTGGATTATCTTAAGGCTCATGAAGCCCTCGAGATAAGGCTTGTCGATGGCGTTGATGAAGGCGTCGTTGCCCTGGGGAAGATCCATGTTGCCCTCGTATTTGGGGCCGATGGTGTTCTCGTCCACTTCCTCAATGCGTGCTGCGGGCACGGAGATGGAAGGAGCGCCCATTGCGGCGATCTCCAGGTCGCGCTTGTTGGCGAAGTAGTAATTGTCGTAGAGATTGCTCTCCTTCAGTGCCTCCATGGCCTTGTTGGACTCGTAGTACACACGCTCAACGCCGCAGTTGCTGTTGCAGCCGAAGATGTTGTTGTGCACGTCTATGGTGCGGATGCCGTTCATGAAGCGGAAACCCTGGCCCATGTCTTCGAACGCCTTGGTGCGGGTCCAGGTAAAGAGGACGGTGTTGTGGTGGAAATCGAGGGAAACGAACTCGATGTCTGAATCCTTGACGTTGCCCTTGACCTGGCAGGCGGCATAGCGGCAGGCGACGAAGACGTTGTTGCAGATCTCCATGTGGCCCTTGCCCATCAAGGCCTGGATACCGTAGTCGCGGCAGTTGACGAAAACGCAGTTGGAGATGCGTACGTTGCCTTCTACGTCCATATGCAGGGCATACTCGTCTCCGCTGGAATAACCCTCGAGCGGAAGGCTGGGATTGGCGTCAGGCTCGACGAAGCGCCCGGTAAGGACACCCTCGTTGGGCGTGCCGGTGGCCTCTTCGTTGACGTTCTTGACGAAGTAGCGGTTGTTCTCTCCGAGGTCGAAGGTGAATCCGTCAATTACAACCGAACCTACAGGGCCTACATAGCCATAGGGACGCCTTGCGTTGATGTTCATGAGGGGAGCGGTGAAGCGCTGGTCTGTGGGCTGGATCCTGGTGACGTGCTTGATGACGTCGCGCTCGGAGAAGTCTGTGGAGTAACCTCCGTATATGCTGATGAATTTGCCGGGCTCGTGGGTTGCGTCTGCAAACTTGCCGGACTCTATGTAGCCGCGGTCCATGTTGCCAAGGTAGTTGCCCTCGGCCACGAAGATCTGGTCGTTCTCCTCAGCTGCGTTGATGGCCTTCTGGAGGTCTTTCATAGGGGTTGCAGGGGTAAGACCGTCTGCGCGTGCGGAACCGGTGCTTACACTGACGTAGAGGGTTTTACCAACGATTACCTGGTTCATGGCCTCTTTGACTGCCTTGTCGGCTGCGTTCTGCTTGGCGTTTTCCACACCTTTGCGTACTGCCTTGTTGGCCTCGTTCTGAACGGCTCCGGTGACTTTGTTGCCGATGGAGCGCAGGGCGGAGTTGAGCTGACCCGCGGCAGGCTGCATAGAAAGAAGTGCGAGGGCTGCTGCGAGGATGAGATTCAATTTCTTCATACGGATATTATAATTGATTAATAGTTTTCGGTTACGCAAAAGTAATAAAAAATTGTATATTTGCCCATAGATACACATTAATTATGCCAGAACTCCAATTCAACCCCGTCGCACTGCCTTACGCGCAGGATGCGCTTGCGCCAGTCATCAGCGCAGACACCGTCGCATTCCATTACGGAAAGCATCTCCAGACCTACATCAACAACCTCAACGCAGCCCTTCCCGGCAGCGGACTCGAGGGCCGCAGCCTGGAAGACATAGTCCGCATTGCCGAGGGCGGCCTGTTCAACAACGCCGGCCAGGTACTCAACCATACCCTTTATTTCCTGCAGTTCAAGCCCGCCGGCAATCCGGGAGCCCCCAAGGGCGCCCTCGCCAAGGCCATAGACAGGGACTTCGGCAGCCTGGAGGCCTTCAAGGCCGAGTTCGAGAAGAAAGGCGCCGGCCTCTTCGGCTCCGGCTGGGTATGGCTGTCAGAAGACCCTCAGGGCCATCTTGTTATCACCCAGGAGCCCAACGCGGGCAACCCCGTGCGCCGCGGCAACAAGCCGTTGCTGACC
This sequence comes from Bacteroidales bacterium, assembly GCA_017616595.1. Lineage (GTDB taxonomy): Bacteria > Bacteroidota > Bacteroidia > Bacteroidales > UBA932 > Cryptobacteroides. The sequence goes on along the minus strand of JAFZXV010000160.1, from coordinate 2,524 downwards.
TTCGACGTATGGGAGCACGCCTATTATCTTGACTATCAGAACCGCCGTCCCGCCCATCTGTCCGCCCTCTGGGAGATAGTAGACTGGGACGTGGTTGCTTCCAGGCTCTAGCGGAATAAGGCAAGCACCTGCAGGCACATCCTGGTGTTGTGATAGGGGCACTTCCAGAAGCCGGCCTTCGGATGCTCCCTGTCTACGCTCCCGTCGGGAAGGATAGCCCACCACCATTCGCCTCCGCCGGCATCGGCAAGATGCTCGCGGATATAGTTCCAGCACGCTGCGGCACGGCCGGCGCCGTCGGCATCGGAATGATATTTCCACAGCCACAGGTTGCCCACCACGGCCTCGGCCTGTACCCACCATTGGCGGGAGTCGTCCGTGCTGCCGTCCGTGTGGAGCTCGTATCGCATTGAGCCGTCGGGCAAAAGCCCCTCGTTGCCGGCGCGTCCCATGGCAAGGCTCCAAGGGCGCACGCGGTTTACCGCTTCTATATCGTTAAGAACGAAGGCGCTTTCCAGCGCGAGCCACGAGGTCTCTATATCGTGCCCGTAGGATACGCCTCCGGGCATAGGCGTCCAGTCCCGGCGGAAGTACAGGCGCAAGTGGCCGTCGGGGCCCATTATGCGTGTGCCGATAATGTCCAGGAGCGATTCTGTTGCAGCCTTGAGCCCCTCGTCGGGCCAGACCTGATACAGGTTGGCGTAGGCCTCCAGAAGGTGGAGGTGCGAGTTCATGGTTTTGTCTGCGTTGATGTCGTGCTCGCTTAGGGACATATCGTCCAGGGGCGTGAAGTCGCGCGCCAGGGCCTCGGTGTAGCCTCCGTGCTCCCTGTCGGCAAAGAATGTTTCCACGACCCTGTAAATGTTGATGGCGTTGCGCAGGACGGAATCGTCCTTGTCTACCTTGTACAGTTCCGAGAGGCCGTATATGGCGAACGCCTGGGCGTACAGCTGTTTCTTTGCGTCCAGCTTGTTGCCCTCGGGGGAGAGGCTCCAGTAGACGCCGCCGTAGCGGTGGTCGCAAAAGTGCTGCAGGAACCAGTCGCAGGCATGGATGGCGGCTATGAGATACTTCTGGGTGTTGAGCTCGCGGTAAGCGGCAGAGAATGCCCAGATGATGCGTGCATTGAGGATGACTCCGCGCGGAGCGTCATAGTCGATGGCTCCGTCGGCGCCGGCCTGCCCGTAGAACCCGCCACGCGGGTCCTTGAGGGCGAGCCAGTACGGCAGGATGTTGTCTGTAAGGCAACTGCGGACTTCCTGCAGAAGGGTGGCGGTATCCATCAGATGTTGGGTGTTTCCCAGACTTTGGTCCTGTTGCAGTGGACTATGGCGCCCAGACCGCCGCAGCTGATGCGGAAGTCGCCTTCTTCCAGGCGCCACTTGCCGTCTGCGCCCACGAATGCAAGGCTGTTTGCCGGAATCTCAACGCTTACGGTCCTGGTCTCTCCCGGCTGCAGTTCTATCTTCTCGAAGGCGCGCAGGCGGCGTACATCGGGGATGATGGAGGCCACGAGGTCGGAACTGTAGAACAGCACGGCCTCCTTGCCGGCGCGGCTGCCGGTGTTGGTTACGTCGATGGTTATCTTTAGGATGTCATTGGCCTGGAAATCAAGGGATTGCCGGTCTGTGCCGGCAATGACGGACTGGCCGGAGGCGAGGCTGACGGTCAGGTTGCCGTATTCGAAGCCGGTATAGCTCAAACCGTAGCCGAAGGGCCACTGGACGTCCATGACGGCGTCGTAGTTATAGGAGCCGCCCATAGTCTCCCGGTGCTCGGAGACCTTGTAGTCGTACGTGTGCAGGGCGTTGATGTGCTTGGAATAGGTGAAGGGGAGTTTGCCGGAGAAGTTCTCGTCGCCGGCAAGAAGGGCAGCAAGGGCGTCACCGCCGTAATTGGACGGGAGCATAACGTCTACGATGGCCTTGGCCAGCGGCTCAATGTCGCCAATCAGGCGCGGACGGCCCTCGTTGAGCACGAGTATTATGGGTTTGCCGGTGAGCGACAGCTGCCATACCAGGTCTTTCTGGTTCTGGGACAGGTTGAGGTCGTCCATATTGCCGGGGGTCTCGCAGTAGGAGTTCTCTCCCACGCAGCATACTATAACGTCGGCGTTCCTGGCGGCGCTCTTCGCCTTCTGGATGCCGGATGCGTCTTCGTTCTGCCAGGCGCCCCAGTTTTCGTCGTAAACAATTCCGGGAACGTACGTCACCTTGCCGGGGAAGCGCTGTTCCAGGGCCTCCTTGATGGTGTTGTACTGTGGGGCGAACACATCGGCCATGCCCTGCCAGGTGTAGCTCCAGCCGCCGTTGAGGGCGCGCAGGCTGTTGGCGTTGGGGCCGCAGACCAGGATCCTCTCAGAGCCCTTGAGAGGCAGGACGCCCTCGTTCTTGAGCAGAACCTCGCTCTCTACGGCAGCGGCGTAGGACTCCTTGGCAAAGCGCTCGCCGGCAAACTCGGGATATTCGTGCTCCCAGACGGGATTGTCGAACAGGCCGAGGCGTACCTTGACGCGCAGGATGCG
>JAFZXV010000016.1 GCA_017616595.1 Bacteroidales bacterium | reverse complement strand
GGTTCGAGCCCCTAAGGGAGCACTTTTTTTTGAGGGCATAGCTCAGTTGGTTTAGAGCGCTTGCTTGACAGGCAAGAGGTCGACAGTTCAAATCTGTCTGTTCTCACAAACAAAAATCGCTGGCAAAAGCCAGCGATTTTTGTTTATTCAAACTCTTTAAGTAATTCCCAAACCTTATGGACTGGGAAGCCCATGACGTTGTAGAAGGAGCCTTCGATCCGCCCCATGGAGGCGTAGCCGAGCCATTCCTGGATGCCGTAGCCGCCGGCTTTGTCGAAGGGGTGGTAAGTGTCTATGTAATAGGAGATTTCTTCTTCGGAAAGAGGGGAGACGTGCACTACCGTGGTGTCTGTGGCGGTGAGCTCGCGTTCCGCCGTGCGGAATACTAATCCTGAGACCACGAGGTGCTCGCGGCCCGAGAGGGTGCGGAGCATGGCCGCGGCGTCTTCTCTGGAGTGGGGCTTGCCTAGGACTTTGGCGTCCACGATTACTACGGTATCTGCAGTAATAAGCAGTTCGTCTTCTTGCAGAGGCCTGTGGAAGCCGTGGGATTTGCCGAGCGCCATAAGCAGCGGCACCTCGGCGGGAGCTGCTCCAGCGGGAACGGATTCCTCAAAGGTGTTGCCGGTATCTACGGTAAAATCAACATCCAGTCCGGCCAGGAGCTCGCGGCGCCTTGGAGAACCGCTGCCGAGGATTATGCGCTTAGAACATCTGTTCATATCTGTCTACGTCAAAGACCCAGCGGCCCTGGGCTTTCATAACAAGTTCGAGCGTCCATCGCACGAAGCCGCGGCCGCCCGGGACGGGGGAGACTATGTCTGCCGCATCGAGGGCCTCCTGTACGGCATCCGAAGGCGCTACGCCAACGCCGGCAAAGTGCAGGGCCGCCACGTCGGGAATGTCGTCCCCCATGTAAAGCACTTCTTCAGGTGAAAGGCTATATTCTGTGCAGAATTCGCGGATTGAGCGAAGCTTGTCCCGTACCTTAAGACGCACGTTCCCGTACGGAACGCCGTATGCCGTAAGCCTCTTGCGCACGGCCTCGGTGTTGCTGCCGGTGATGACCCCGAGGATGTATCCGTTCAGGGCCGCCATGCGCAGTCCGTGGCCGTCTTTCTCGTTGAAGATGCGGAGGGGCTCGGCGTCAGGGTCTACCAGTATGCTGCCGTCGGTCATAACACCGTCGACATCGAGCAGTATGGCCTTGACCGCCTTAAGATTTGGTGCCATTGGGGTTGAAGTCGGCAAGGTTGAAAGTGGCCTTGGGCGAGCCGGGGAGCTCGATGGGGCCGAACTGGTTCTCGTATTTGCCGATATTGTCGTTGAGGGCGTTGAGCAGGCGTTTTGCGTGCTCGGGGGTCATGAGGATGCGGTTGCTGATATCCGGTTTCTTGAGCCCGGGGAGCATGGTTGCAAAATCGATTACGAATTCACTGTGGGAGTGGCTGATGATGGCCAGGTTGGAGTAGCTTCCTTTTGCCACTTCGGGCTTGAGCTCAAGCTGGAGCTGTTTGTTCTCTTCCATAAATAATTATATTGGTCCCACAAAATTACGCCAAAAATGTTATCTTTGCAAGATATGGAACTGAACGCAAAATACAACCCCTCCGAAGTGGAGGACAAATGGTACGCCTGGTGGCTTGAGCACAGGTGCTTCCATTCCGAACCTGACACCAGAGAACCCTATACTATAGTCATTCCGCCGCCCAATGTGACGGGCATACTCCATATGGGTCACGTACTCAACAACACCCTTAACGACGTGCTCATACGCAAGGCCCGCATGGACGGCAAGAACGCCTGCTGGGTACCCGGCACAGACCACGCCTCCATAGCCACGGAGAACAAGGTGGTTGCCCGTCTTGCCTCCCAGGGCATACGTAAGGAAGACCTCACCCGAGAGGAATTCCTCAAGTACGCCTGGGAATGGAAAGAGGAGCACGGCGGCATCATCCTCCAGCAGCTGCGCAAACTCGGCGCCTCCTGCGACTGGGACCGCACCAAGTTCACCATGGACCCTGAGCTCAGCGCCGCCGTAATAGCCACATTCGTATATTTCTACAAGAAGGGCCTCATCTACCACGGCTACCGCATGGTCAACTGGGACCCTGTGGCCCACACCGCCATATCGGACGACGAGGTAATCCATAAAGACACCAACAGCCACTTCTATCATCTCCGCTATTTCATTTCCGACGGCAACGGCAATCCCACCAAGGACTTCCTCACCATCGCCACAACCCGTCCGGAAACCATAATGGCAGACTCCGCCATCTGCGTCAACCCGGCAGACGAGCGCTACCATTACCTGCGCGGCAAGAAAGTGCTCATCCCCCTCATCAACAGGGAGATACCCGTCATAGAAGACGATTACGTAGAGATGGACTTCGGTACCGGCTGCCTCAAGGTGACCCCCGCGCACGACGCCCACGACTACGAGATCGGCCAGCGCCACAATCTCCCCATCATAGAGATACTGGACGACGACGGCCGCCTCACCCCCGAGGCGCAGATCCTCGTCGGGGAAGACCGCTTTGTGGCACGCAAGAAGATCTGCAAGATGCTGGAAGAGGCCGGCAATCTGGTAAAGGTGGAGGAATACGTTTCTCCCATAGGATACAGCGAGCGCACGGACGCCATTATCGAGCCCAAGCTCAGCAAGCAATGGTTCCTCAAGCTGGAGGAGCTCGCAAAAGCGGCCCTGGATGCCGTGGAGTCGGGCAAGATAAAGCTCATTCCCGATAAGTACCGCAACGTCTACCGCCATTGGATGGAGAACGCCCACGACTGGTGCATCTCCCGCCAGCTCTGGTGGGGCCAGCGCATTCCCGCTTGGTACCTGCCGGACGGCACCGTGGTGGTGGAAGAAACGGCAGAAGAGGCCCTCAAGGCCGCCCGTGCCATCAATCCCGCCATCAGACCGGAAGACCTCAGTCAAGACGAGGACGTGCTGGACACCTGGTTCAGCAGCTGGCTCTGGCCCATCAGCGTGTTCGACCCTCAGAAGCCCGGACATCCTGAGCACAAGCCCAACAGAGACCTCAGCTATTACTATCCCACATCGGATCTCGTAACCGGCCCCGACATCATCTTCTTCTGGGTGGCACGAATGATTATGGCAGGAGGGGAGTTCATGCAGGACATACCCTTCCGTAACGTCTATTTCACCGGCATCGTACGCGACAAGCTCGGCCGCAAGATGAGCAAGACCCTCGGCAACAGCCCCGACCCTCTGGTGCTCATAGAGAAATACGGCGCAGACGCCGTCCGCCTGGGCATGCTGCTGTGCTCATCGGCCGGCAACGACATTCTCTACGACGAATCTCAGGTTGAGCAGGGCCGCAACTTCTGCGGCAAGATCTGGAACTCCTGGCGCCTCGTAAGCGGCTGGAGGGTAGACCCTGAGGGCACTCAGACAGAGGCCTCCCGCCTTGCCGTCAAGTGGTTCGACAACCTGCTTTCCCGCACCATCGTGGCGGTAGAAGACCATTACAGCAAGTTCCGCATCAACGACGCCCTTATGGCCATCTACAAGCTTTTCTGGGACGAGTACTGCAGCTGGTACCTGGAGCTCATCAAGCCCGCCTTCGGAGAGGCCATAGACGGCTACACATACGAGGCGACGGTAGGTTTCTTCGACAAGCTGCTCAAGCTCATCCACCCCGTGATGCCTTTCATCACGGAGGAGATATGGCACGCAATGGCAGACCGTCTTGACGGAGAGACCATAATGTTCGAGCGCACTCCTGTGGCCGGCCCGTACGACGCCGCCTTCCTGGACAGCTTCGACGCCGCCCGCCAGATCATAGCCGGCGTGCGTGGCGTACGTGCCCAGAAGCAGATCCCTCCCAAAGAGGCACTCAAGCTCTGCATAGAGGGAGCCTTCCCCGAGGAGCTCAAGCCCGTCGTGGCCAAGGCCGCGCTTGTGAGCGAGTTCGTGCCTTCTGTTGACGGTGCGTCCGTCAGTTTTATAGTCGGCACTGTCAAATGCAGCGTGCCACTTGAGGGCTTTGTGGATACCGAGGCGGAGAAGGCCAAGGTGCTTGCAGACCTCGAGCATCAGCGCAAGTTCCTTGCAGGCGTGCGTGCCAAGCTCGGAAACGAGAACTTCATGGCCCACGCCCCCGAGGCGGTAGTGGCCAACGAGCGCAAGAAAGAGGCCGACGCCCTGGCCCGTATAGAAGCCCTTGAAGCAACACTGAAATCATTATAACACAATAGATTATGTTAGTTTATCCACTCGGCGTAATCGGCATCTGGCAGATAGCCATAATAGCCCTCATCGTGCTGCTTCTCTTCGGCGGCAAAAAGATTCCCGAGCTGATGAAAGGCCTCGGCAAGGGCGTCAAAAGCTTCAAGGAAGGGATGAAGGATGTAGAAGATCAGATCAACGAAGACAATAAAGAATAACGGCGCAGAGATGTCCTTCTGGGACCATCTCGAGGAGTTGAGAGGAACGTTGTTCCGCTCAATTATTGCTGTGTGCCTTTTGGCCGTGCTGGGCTTCATATTCAAAGAACCGCTTTTCAAGCTTATCCTGTGGCCGGCGTCGCAGGATTTTGTGATTTACAGGCTGCTGGGCTGGGGCTTCTCCCTGGATATGATAAATGTAGAGATGTCCGCCCAGTTCTTCGTGCACCTCAGGGCGGCGTTCGGAGTGGCGATCGTCATTGCATTCCCTTACATAATCTGGGAAATCTGGCGCTTTATAGTGCCGGCCCTTTACGACGGCGAGCGCAAGGCCATCGGAGGTGCGTTCCTTATGGCTACCGGATTCTTCTACCTTGGAGTGGCCACCGGGTACTTCCTTGTGCTGCCCGCCTGCGTGCAGTTCTTCCTGAACTATTCCGTAAGCCCACTGGTTACAAATGCCATCACCATCAGCTCATACATGTCGATGTTCACATCAACCGTGCTGCTGGTGGGTGCCGCTTTCGAATTTCCCACGATTATCTGGGCTCTCTCCCACATCGGTCTGCTGGACAGGCCGATGCTGCGCAAAGGGCGCCGCTATGCGGTTGTGGCCGTGCTGGTGCTTGCCGCAATAGTTACTCCGGCAGATCCGCTGTCTATGCTGGTTGTGGCGGCGCCGCTCTATTTTCTGTACGAAATATCCATCCTGATGTGTCCGAAGGCCAATGATATCGATAGATAACTTAACGGTGGCCTGGGGCGGCTTTACGCTGCTGGACGGCATCAGTTTCCACATAAGCAGTTCCGACAAGATCGGCCTGGTGGGGAAGAACGGCGCGGGCAAGTCGACGCTCATGAAGCTCATAATGGGCCTCCAGAGTCCAACGTCCGGGCATATCGACCGTCCGCCGGCAATTACCATAGGCTATCTGCCGCAGATTATGGAGCATCATAAGGGACTGAGCGTGATGGAGGAAACGATGACCGTCTTCAGCGAGACTTCAGGCCTTCAGACAGAAATCGACGCCCTTACCGCCGAGCTTGGCGAGCGTACGGACTACGAGTCGGAAGAGTACTCCGAGCTCATAACCCGGCTCTCCGAGCTTAACGACCGCCTTGCCGTGGCCCACAGCGAGCCGCCGGAGGTGCAGGCGCGCAAGACCCTGCGCGGCCTTGGCTTCCTGGACGACGAGCTGGACCGCAAGACTGAGACCTTCAGCCAGGGCTGGAACATGCGCATCGAGCTTGCCAAGATCCTTCTCCGGAGGCCCGACCTGCTTATGCTGGACGAGCCTACGAACCATCTGGACATAGAATCCATAGAGTGGCTGGAAGATTACCTCAAAAACCGCAGATGCTCGCTGCTGCTGGTGTCTCACGACCGCAAGTTCCTGGACAACGTTACCAACCGCACCGTGGAGATCATGCTGGGCCACATCCACGACTACAAAGTGCCATACAGCAAGTACCTGGAACTCAGGGCCGAACGCATCGCCCAGCAGACTGCGGCATACGAAAACCAGCAGCGGATGATCCAGAAGACGGAAGAGTTCATCCAGGCCTTCCGCTACAAGCCCACCAAGTCCAACCAGGTGCAGTCCCGCATCAAGGCGCTGGAAAAGCTGGACCGGCTTGAGATAGACGAGACGGACAACGTGCGCCTCACGGTAAAGTTCCCGCCCGCTCCGCGTTCCGGAGACGTTGTGTACAAGGCAACGGACATGACGGCGGGTTATCCGCAAAAGACTGTCTTCCGCGGCGCCAACATAGAGATAAAGAGGGGAGAGAAGGTGGCTCTCGTGGGCCGCAACGGAGAGGGCAAGACTACGCTTATGCGTGTGATAACCGGCGAACTTGCGCCCCTCGGCGGAGAATCCCGCCTCGGATACAACGTAGACATAGGCTACTATGCCCAGAATCAGGAAGAGATACTGGATAAGACCGAGACTGTATTCAGCACGCTGGACCGCATTGCCGTGGGCGAGGTCCGAACCAAGCTGCGCGACATCCTGGCCCAGTTCCTCTTCCGCGGAGAAGATATAGACAAGCGCGTGAACATACTTTCCGGCGGCGAGCGCGCCCGCCTCGGCATGGCCCGCCTGATGCTTCAGAACCACAACCTGCTGGCGCTCGACGAGCCTACCAACCATATGGATATCAAGAGCAAAGACATCCTCAAGCAGGCTCTCAAGGCCTATGATGGCACGCTCGTTGTTGTAAGTCACGACAGGGATTTCCTGGACGGCCTGGTAGACAAGCTTTACGAATTCCGGGACGGCAGGGTGACGGAGCACCTGGGAGGCGTTACGGAATTCCTGGAGCGCCGCAGGCTCAGCAACCTTCAGGAGCTGGAGAGGCAGGCGGATGCGCCAAAGCCGGAAGTGCGTAAAGATACATCCTCCAGGGAGGATCTTAAAGAAAAATCCCGCATGGACCGCAAGAAAAAGAACAGGATTTCTTATCTTGAGGCCGAAATTGAAAAACTGGAATCCCGAATGGCCGGTATAGAAGCGGTTCTGTCCAGCCCGGGAGAAAAAGACGATATAATGGAGCTGACCCGCGAGTACCTCGAGTGCAAGCGCGACCTGGACGCCAAGACCGAGGAGTGGGGCTCCCTGATAGATTGACGCTTATGAAAAAGTTGTTGACCACAATCGCGGCACTTGCCGCCCTCGGATGCGGTTTGCTTTCTGCGCAGGCCGTCCAGTACAGCGTAGACCTTTCTCCGTTCAGCGCGGTGGATATTTCCGGCCCCTTTGAGGTGAGCCTCGTGCGCGGGCAGCAGCCCCGTGCGCTCATCTCCGTGCTCGATCCGTATAAGGAGTACGTCATCTGCTCAGTAGATGCAGGCGTGCTGTCCATAGGCCTGGACGAGAAGAAGGTCCCTTCCGACGTCAAGCGCCAGTTCCGCGGCAAAGGCACGCCCGATCCGGTATACTCCGCAATAGTGTATGTGCCGGACCTGCTGCAGGCGGTAACAATGTCCGGCAAAGCCGTTCTCCGGGACACGGAAGACGTGTTCGACAAATCCCGCACGGTCTTTACCCTGGACGGCCAGGCAAGCGTTATGACGCTGAATGTCAGCTCGTTGGTGTTCAGTCTGGACATGCGTGGCAAGTCCACCGCAGACCTTAAGGCCGTCTGCCGGGAGACCAGCGTGACTCTCTCCGGGTCGTCCTCCCTTACGATGGACGAGCAGACGGACAAGTCGCAGTATAACCTTTCCGGATCTTCCAAGGCACGCGTCAAGAGCAAGACCATGAGCTTCAACGTCATTGCCAAAGCCAACGCGAGCATGACCCTCGCCGGGTCTTCCGACGGCGCCAACTACGAGCTCGCCGGCACCTCCGAGGTGGATGCATCGCTGTTTGAGGTTTCAGACGCAGATGTGCGTATGACCAGCGTCACAAGGCTCAGCGTTGCCGCGGCCAACGTGCTCAGGGTCAACCTGAACGGAGGCTCCACGCTGCAGTTCCTTGGAGATCCCTCCGTGGTTATAGACAACGTCCGTTCGGCATCAATGACCCGTCTCCCCGGGGACGGCAACACCACCAAGCTCTAGGCTCGTATGCAGCTGAGTTTCACCAAGATGCAGGGTCTCGGCAACGACTACATTTATGTAGATGCCAGCCGATTCAGTATTGCCGACCCTGCAGCCCTTTCCATCCGTCTGAGCGACCGCCACTTCGGCATAGGCTCGGACGGACTTGTGCTGATCGGCCCCGGCCGCGATGCGGATTTCTCTATGCGGATGTTCAATGCCGACGGTTCCGAGGGCAAGATGTGCGGCAACGCCGCCCGCTGCATCGCCCGTTATGTTTACGAAAAGGGGCTGACGGACAAGAACGTCATCACGCTGGAAACCGCATCCGGAATCAAGGTCCTGCGGCTTAACTTTGCCGCCTCCGGCAAGCTGGATTCCGTAACCGTAGACATGGGGGAGTATGAACTGATAGAAAGAGCACCTGCCGGCGTGCAAGCCTGCGGACGCGAGTGGCGCGGCGTGGGCGTGAGTATGGGCAATCCGCACTACGTCATATTTGTGGATGATGCTGAGGCGGTGGATGTTGCCGCCGTCGGCTCCGTTATAGAACGCCTGCCTGTATTCCCCGGCGGCACCAACGTGGAGTTTGTCTCCAGGCTTGCAGACGGGCGGCTCCGCATGCGCGTCTGGGAGCGGGGGAGCGGCATCACACTTGCTTGTGGCACAGGAGCTTGCGCCACCGCAGCTGCAGCATCGCTCCGCGGCATCCCAACTTCTCCCGTAGCCTTAGTTATGGATGGCGGCACCCTTGGCATCTCCGTCTCCGGCCGCCAAATCCTCATGACCGGCCCCGCCGTCACCGTCTTCGACGGAACGATAGAGATTTAGAACGGCCGCTGGTTCCATTCCGCAGCCAGCACTTTTCAGAACTTCCGCTTCGCTTCATCCCTCCCACTGCGCTTCGCTTGTGGGCCCCTCCCGTCTCTGCGAGACGAATTATCCCCCTATAGTCCTGACATGACCCCCAAAAGTTAGACAAAGACTTTTGGAGGTCATTATTATGAGTAAACACAGTATTGAAGAGAGATTGGCTGCCGTTCAGAGGTATCTTAACGGTGAGGCATCCACTTTCATCGCGAAGCAGACGGGGATTGATCATCATGACATAATCGTTTATGCCATGCGCTACCAAAGAGAAGGGATGGCTGGACTAGAAGACAGGAAACATCGTTGGTGGACTGTTGATGAAAAGCTAGCAGCCATAAATGAATATCTGAAAGAATCACTAACTTTGGAGGAGATTGCCGTAAAACATGGGATAAGCATTGGTTGCTTTAAGCATTGGTTACGTGCTTATAAGCGTGGAGATACGGAATCTTTGAAAGACAAACGTTTATATCCAAGACCAAAGACACTAATGGCTAAATCACGGAAAGATCCTTCCAAAATGACCAAGGAAGAGCTCCAGGACCTGGTGAAGGATCTTGCAGCCGAAAACGCGCTGTTAAAAAAAGTGAAAGCCTTAGTCGAAAAGAGGGAGGCCCAAGAACGCGAGACTGGGTCGAAGCCATCCACGAACTAAGGCGTGAACATGACCTTGACAGACTGTTAAGGATCAAAGGGATGGCACGTTCTACATTCTATTATCACTTAAAAAGAATGGGACTTTCTGATGGTTATGATGACCTCAGAGAGGTTATCAACCGAATATATGAAGAAAATCACGGCTGGTATGGCTATCGGCGAATCACCTTTGCTTTGCGCAATGAGGGCACCTTGGTTAACCATAAAACAGTCCAGAAGTTGATGAAACAGCTGCACTTGAAGGGAAAGCAGAAAAAAGTCCATTACCGTTCTTTCAAAGGAGAAGTTGGAATAGTTGCTCCTAACGTGGTTGACCGCAACTTCAAATCGGATAAACCCTATCAGAAAATGACCACTGATGTATCCCAGGTAACGATAAAGGATACCAAGATGTTCTTCTCTCCTTTGCTCGATATGTACAACGGTGAAATAATAACTTATACTATAACCGACCGGCCAGATCTACATATGGTAACCGATATGATGGATCAGGCCCTACAGCAAATACGTATCCCTGAGGGCTGTATGATACACTCCGATCAAGGTTGGCATTATCAGCATAAGCATTATCAAAAACTACTGAAAGACAATGGGATAACTCAGAGCATGTCAAGGAAAGGGAACTGTCTTGATAACGCCATGATGGAAAACTTCTTTGGGATAATGAAATCAGAGTTGCTATATTTGTACAAGTGGGACAGCATGGAGCAGTTCAAAACAGCTCTCCGAGAGTATGTTGACTACTACAACAATAAACGAATCAAACTGCGGTTAAACGGACTGAGTCCGGTGCAATACCGAACTCAGAACGTAAATATCTATTATTAACCGTCCAACTTTTGGGGTGCACATCACACGGGGAGGGGGTAGGCGTCCGTTGGAGACAAGTTCCTGCGCAGCAGGGACGCAGGATACAATGGAAGGGGCCGAAGTGAAGCCGCACATAATGCGGCGAACGGAGTTCCTCCGGACCGGAGCTCCCGCCGCTGCGGCAAGCGACTGCCGATACAGGGGATTAGGAATCTATTCGCAGCGCCAGATGCGAATGGCGTTGAGGACGGGGACGCCTTTGACGGGGGTGAAGGCGACGGTGAGGCCCTCTCCGCCGGAGACATCGACCGTGAAGCGCTTCATGACTGGATGCGCCTCACCGTCCTCGCGGCGGATGTCGTAGTCCTTAAGGACGGTCTGCCCGTTCACCGAAACGTCGAACACCCTGTCGGATACCTCCTCGCCCACGACGTCGTTGCCGAGGCTGTAGGCCAGGCGGACAATCTTGTCGCTGGAGACGTTGAGTTCGCAGAAGTGGAGATAGACGTAGTACTTCCCGTCGGGAACGTCGGCCTTGAAGGCCTCGATGCCGCGGCGCTGCATCTGGTAGAGGGGATCCTGGTCCGTGCCGAGGATGTTGAGGTTGGAGCAGGGCTGGGAACCGCGGTTGGTCTTCACGCGGCCCGGCTCGCCACCGACATAGCCCCACCTGCCGGGAACATATTCCTTCTCCGGAATCCAGGTGACCGCCCCGTCGGCGTCGTAGAAATAGCGGGCGCCTCCGAGGGAAACGTTCAACTCCGTGAACTTCGACATATCCTTCGGGATGGCCCTGTAGTCCACGTTGAGCACGTCCCTGACGGTCTTTCCGCCGACGACGGCCTCGGCCTCGAGGACATTCGCGCCGTCCTGCCAGACCACGTCGAAGGATGCGTACCCGTCAGCTACGGCGAACTTCCCGAGCTCTTTTCCGTTCAGCACGATCCGCACCGACGAAGCGTTCGAATAGACCTCGGAAGGCTGGGCCTCCCCCTCGTCGCCGCTGCGCAGCGGCCAGTCGTGGCCCGCGAGCTTGACGAAGGGATCCTTGCCGAGAACGGCCTTGTAGAGCCAGTAACTGTCCTTGGGAGCGCGAGTCCGGGTGGTCAGCCCCTTGCAGTTGACGTGCGGAATGGCGTCCGC